>NZ_JAGXJK010000499.1:0-235 GCF_019091605.1 Micrococcus sp. GbtcB5 | reverse complement strand
CCGGACCTGGGAGATAGCTTGCATGTCCGACCACACCTCCACCCCACCAGTCCTCCGCATCGACGTCGATCGCGCTGTGCGGGACCTCGTGCAGCTGGCCACCCGCGCCCGTCGCGACGCCGACACGGGGATGCGCCTGCACGTCGTGCATGAGGCAGGGCGCTCCCGCACCACGATGCTCGCACAGTGGGACTCCGTGCTGCAGCCGGCCGGGCTCGGAGACGGGGAGCCCGTC
>NZ_JAGXJK010000498.1:0-235 GCF_019091605.1 Micrococcus sp. GbtcB5 | reverse complement strand
CACGACGGCGTGCTCCACGCCCCACGGGGCGGGCACGCGGGAGAGGGGGCGGTAGGAGCCGCCGTACACGTCGCTGCCGAGCACGATCGTCATGCCCGGCCGGCCCGCGCCCATGATCCGCGCGGTCTCCGCGGCCAGGCCGGAGGCGAACGTGAGGCCGGGGGCCCGGGGGGCGCCGGACTCGTCGGCGCCCGCCCCGAGCGCGGCCAGCCCCTCCCCCTGCGCGTTCCGGGCG
>NZ_JAGXJK010000497.1:0-235 GCF_019091605.1 Micrococcus sp. GbtcB5 | reverse complement strand
CGCCGCGCTGCTGGTGATGTCCACCCACCCCTACACGATGCCGCAGGGCCCCGACGCGACCTCCAGCCCCGTGGCGTTCGCGAACGTGGTGCAGGTGTCCCAGTCGTGGCGGATGCCGATGCTCGTGTTCCTGTCCGGCGTCCTGCTGCCCCGCTCCGTGTCCATGCCGCTGGGCACCTACTACCGCGGCAAGGCGGAGCGGAGCCTGAGGCCGTTCCTCGTCTGGGTGGGCGTG
>NZ_JAGXJK010000496.1:0-235 GCF_019091605.1 Micrococcus sp. GbtcB5 | reverse complement strand
GCGCCCTCCACGTGGCCACCGAGCCCGCCGAGGTCGGCGACGGCGAGCGGGGCGGCGACGTCGTCGGGGCCGTCCGCGGCGGCCGCGCGCACCGCCGCGGCGCCGGCGTCGCGGGTGCGCAGCATGAGGCGGGCCGCGGACAGGCCCTGCTGGGCCACGGCGACCGCGGGGCTGTCGGCCAGCGCCGCCTCCCACGCCGAGACGCCCCCGGGCAGGTCGTCGGCGGCGAGGGCCT
>NZ_JAGXJK010000495.1:0-235 GCF_019091605.1 Micrococcus sp. GbtcB5 | reverse complement strand
CGCATGGGCCGATCCTATCCGGGCCCTGTGACGTCACGGGGGGGCCCGCCCCGGGCGGGCCGCGGCCATAATGGATCGGGTGACCTACACCCCCCGACCTCCGAGCTGCCCCTCGTGGGCCCCGAGGAGCCCGCGGACGCCGTGCCCGACGGCCACCCGCGCTCCCCCCTCGTGGAGCTGGACCGCCAGACCTGGGCCCGGCTCGCCTCGGGGGTGGCGCACCCCTTCGACCCGG
>NZ_JAGXJK010000494.1:0-235 GCF_019091605.1 Micrococcus sp. GbtcB5 | reverse complement strand
TGTAGGCCAGCCGGGTGAACCCGTCGATCGCCGAGTGCAGATAGGCGTAGCCGACCCGCCGGCCAGGCCCGCGCTTGGAAGCACGGCCTGCTTCACTGTCACGTCCGAGAGCACGCCAGCCGCCCCCGTCTGGGATCTTCCCGATCTTCTTCACATCCAGGTGCACCATGGGCCCCGGCCCTCTCGCGGAGGTCTTCTGGGGTCGGTGGCGCAGGTCTTCCCCGGCCGGGGGCAG
>NZ_JAGXJK010000493.1:0-235 GCF_019091605.1 Micrococcus sp. GbtcB5 | reverse complement strand
AGGGTGAACATCTCCGAGGCCGCGGCCACGAGCTCGCGGACGCCGAAGACCATGCCCGCGGTCGTGCCGTCCTGGCGGGTCTCACCGTCGAGGCGGGACGTGATGCGCAGGCCGCCGGTCGGCACCACGTCCAGCTCGGTCTCGATCCACGGGCCCAGCGGGCAGGCGCCGGCGCAGCCCTTGGCGCGGGCTCACTGCAGGTCGGTGCGCTGGGCGTCCCGGGCGGTGAGGACGT
>NZ_JAGXJK010000492.1:0-235 GCF_019091605.1 Micrococcus sp. GbtcB5 | reverse complement strand
GGCGGCGGTCGTGGATCGAGGTCGCGACGGCGGTGCTCACGGCCGGTCTCCTTCGGTGCGGGGGCCCTCCAGGTGGAGGCCCAGGTAGGCGTTCTCGAGGCGGGAGCCCTCCGGGGCGAAGTGGCTGACGTGCACACCCTCGCGCACGAGGTCCGCGAGCAGCGCGGCCGCGGCGGCCTCACCCCGCAGCTGCACCACGTCGCCGCCCCGGCGCTGGCCCGCCCCCGCGCCGGGG
>NZ_JAGXJK010000491.1:0-235 GCF_019091605.1 Micrococcus sp. GbtcB5 | reverse complement strand
GCGGCGCGGCCCGCCGAGAATCTAGCGCGGCGGGCGGGCGCGCCCCGCCGGGGGACACTCGGTGTCCGCAGAGCGGGACGCCCACGCCCGGCCGCAAGGCCGGCGGCCGGGCCGGGCTTCTGCGTCCTCAGCGGGCGAGGCGCGGATCGGCCTCGCGGGCGAACAGGTCCACCTGCGTCTCGCGGCGGATGATCACCCGCGCCTGCCCGCCGGAGACCGCGACGACGGCCGGGCG
>NZ_JAGXJK010000490.1:0-235 GCF_019091605.1 Micrococcus sp. GbtcB5 | reverse complement strand
TTTCCCCGGTCCTCACCCCCGGCCCGGCCCCCCGCGGCGGGGTCCGCCACTCCTTCGGAAGGACCCCCATGAGCGACGAGCGCGCCCGCAGCTTCTCCGCCTCCACCGCCTCCGCCGCCGTCGACGGCGCCCGCGGCACCGGCACGACCCGCGTCAAGCGCGGCCTGGCGGGCATGATGAAGGGCGGCGTGATCATGGACGTCGTCAACGCGGTGCAGGCGCGCATCGCCGAGGA
>NZ_JAGXJK010000049.1:2031-4874 GCF_019091605.1 Micrococcus sp. GbtcB5 | reverse complement strand
TCACGGGCCGAAGTTAGATATCCAGAGTGACCAGAGTGGTATTTCAACGATGACTCCACGAACACTGGCGTGCCCGCTTCACAGTCTCCCACCTATCCTACACAAGCCACACCGAACACCAATACCAAACTATAGTAAAGGTCACGGGGTCTTTCCGTCCTTCTGCGCGTAACGAGCATCTTTACTCGTAATGCAATTTCGCCGAGTTCATGGTTGAGACAGCGGGGAAGTCGTTACTCCATTCGTGCAGGTCGGAACTTACCCGACAAGGAATTTCGCTACCTTAGGATGGTTATAGTTACCACCGCCGTTTACTGGGGCTTAAGTTCTCCGCTTCGCCGAAGCTAACGGGTCCCCTTAACCTTCCAGCACCGGGCAGGAGTCAGTCCATATACATCGTCTTACGACTTCGCATGGACCTGTGTTTTTGATAAACAGTCGCTTCCCCCTGGTCTCTGCGGCCCCGATCCCCTCACACCAGCGAGTGGTGCTCAAGGTTGGGGCCCCCCTTCTCCCGAAGTTACGGGGGCATTTTGCCGAGTTCCTTAACCATGATTCTCTCGATCGCCTTAGTATTCTCTACCTGACCACCTGTGTCGGTTTAGGGTACGGGCAGTTTGAACCTCGCGCCGATGCTTTTCTAGGCAGCATAGGATCACCGGATCACCCACCATGTGGGCGCCCATCAGGTCTCAGGCATACAGCCGGCGGATTTACCTACCGGCAGCCCTACACCCTTAGACCAGGTCATTTCCATTGCCCGGCCCGGCTACCTTCCTGCGTCACACCTGTTAATGCGCTTGCCTCCCCGGTTCAGGTCCCGCGCTCCCCACCACCGTCCCCGTCAAAGACGAGGATCGGGATGGTTCGGGCGGTTAGTATCACCGGCTCAGCATGGGCGGTTCTTCACTGGTACGGGAATATCAACCCGTTGTCCATCGACTACGCCTGTCGGCCTCGCCTTAGGTCCCGACTTACCCAGGGCAGATTAGCTTGACCCTGGAACCCTTAGTCATCCGGCGGACGGGTTTCTCACCCGTCTTTCGCTACTCATGCCTGCATTCTCACTCGTCCACAATCCACCAGAAGTTACCCGCTGGCTTCACCTCGTGAACGACGCTCCCCTACCCATCCAGCAAAACTGAATGCCACGGTTTCGGCGGTGTACTTGAGCCCCGCTACATTGTCGGCGCGGAATCACTTGACCAGTGAGCTATTACGCACTCTTTCAAGGGTGGCTGCTTCTAAGCCAACCTCCTGGTTGTCTCAGCAACTCCACATCCTTTCCCACTTAGCACACGCTTAGGGGCCTTAACCGGTGGTCTGGGCTGTTTCCCTCTCGACTATGAAGCTTATCCCCCACAGTCTCACTGCCACGCTCTCACTTCCCGGCATTCGGAGTTTGGCTGAAGTCAGTAACCTTGTAGGGCCCATCGTCCATCCAGTAGCTCTACCTCCGGGAAGAAACACGTGACGCTGCACCTAAATGCATTTCGGGGAGAACCAGCTATCACGGAGTTTGATTGGCCTTTCACCCCTACCCACAGCTCATCCCCTCCATTTTCAACTGAAGTGGGTTCGGTCCTCCACGCGCTCTTACACGCGCTTCAACCTGGCCATGGGTAGATCACTCCGCTTCGGGTCTAGGACACGCGACTCAATCGCCCTATTCAGACTCGCTTTCGCTACGGCTTCCCCACACGGGTTAACCTCGCCACGTATCACTAACTCGCAGGCTCATTCTTCAAAAGGCACGCTGTCACCCCACAAGGAGGCTCCAACGGTTTGTAGGCACATGGTTTCAGGTACTATTTCACTCCCCTCCCGGGGTACTTTTCACCATTCCCTCACGGTACTGATCCGCTATCGGTCAACAGGTAGTATTCAGGCTTACCAGGTGGTCCTGGCAGATTCACACGGGATTCCTCGGGCCCCGTGCTACTCGGGCAACCCCCCAACAGCGGCGGAACACATTTCGACTACGGGACTCTCACCCTCTACGGTCCAGCATCCACACTGGTTCGTCTATATGCCCGCACCTCACTGCGCCATGCCGGCAGACATGACAAGGAGGGGCCCACAACACCGCACATGCAACCCCTGCCGGGTATCACACACATACGGTTTAGCCCCATCCGCGTTCGCTCGCCACTACTAACGGAATCACTTTTGTTTTCTCTTCCTGTGGGTACTGAGATGTTTCACTTCCCCACGTTCCCTCCACCCGGTCTATGTGTTCAACCGGGGGTCACACGACACGTCGTGCGGGGTTTCCCCATTCGGAAATCCTGGTCTCAACGTCCGGTTATCGACTCCACCAGGCTTATCGCAGATTCCCACGTCCTTCTTCGGCTCCTGTTGCCAAGGCATCCACCATGCGCCCTTGGAAACTTTCACACACAATGAAAGTCCTCAAATGAGCAATATCTAACTAAGATGTCATTCTCGGCATCACCACACCTCACACACCACCCCAGGGGGGACAGTGCGATCAACGATGCAGCAACAAAAAAATAAGATGCTCGCGTCCACTATGCAGTTCTCAAACAACAACCCACACCCCATCCACCAACCCACAAGGCCAGCTTCACAAGATACGGAGACCAGAAACAACAACCCCAACCCTCACAGATCAGGGTGCCTGCTGTTCCAGGACCCAACAGTGTGCCAACACCAGCTCGCAGCCACCAACACCACCCATTCCAACCACACCCTCACAGGCATGACGTACTCGAGCACTGCCGGCACCACCACTGGCACCATTCATTGATGTTCCACCCATGAGCAACCCGCCATCACACACGCGGTGATGCAACGGGCACTGATGCTCCTTAGAAAGGAGG
>NZ_JAGXJK010000049.1:0-1931 GCF_019091605.1 Micrococcus sp. GbtcB5 | reverse complement strand
TTGATGTTCCACCCATGAGCAACCCGCCATCACACACGCGGTGATGCAACGGGCACTGATGCTCCTTAGAAAGGAGGTGATCCAGCCGCACCTTCCGGTACGGCTACCTTGTTACGACTTAGTCCCAATCGCCGGTCCCACCTTCGACGGCTCCCCCCACAAGGGTTAGGCCACCGGCTTCGGGTGTTACCAACTTTCGTGACTTGACGGGCGGTGTGTACAAGGCCCGGGAACGTATTCACCGCAGCGTTGCTGATCTGCGATTACTAGCGACTCCGACTTCATGGGGTCGAGTTGCAGACCCCAATCCGAACTGAGACCGGCTTTTTGGGATTAGCTCCACCTCACAGTATCGCAACCCATTGTACCGGCCATTGTAGCATGCGTGAAGCCCAAGACATAAGGGGCATGATGATTTGACGTCGTCCTCACCTTCCTCCGAGTTGACCCCGGCAGTCTCCCATGAGTCCCCACCACGACGTGCTGGCAACATGGAACGAGGGTTGCGCTCGTTGCGGGACTTAACCCAACATCTCACGACACGAGCTGACGACAACCATGCACCACCTGTGAACCCGCCCCAAAGGGGAAACCGTATCTCTACGGCGATCGAGAACATGTCAAGCCTTGGTAAGGTTCTTCGCGTTGCATCGAATTAATCCGCATGCTCCGCCGCTTGTGCGGGCCCCCGTCAATTCCTTTGAGTTTTAGCCTTGCGGCCGTACTCCCCAGGCGGGGCACTTAATGCGTTAGCTGCGGCGCGGAAACCGTGGAATGGTCCCCACACCTAGTGCCCAACGTTTACGGCATGGACTACCAGGGTATCTAATCCTGTTCGCTCCCCATGCTTTCGCTCCTCAGCGTCAGTTACAGCCCAGAGACCTGCCTTCGCCATCGGTGTTCCTCCTGATATCTGCGCATTCCACCGCTACACCAGGAATTCCAGTCTCCCCTACTGCACTCTAGTCTGCCCGTACCCACCGCAGATCCGGGGTTAAGCCCCGGACTTTCACGACAGACGCGACAAACCGCCTACGAGCTCTTTACGCCCAATAATTCCGGATAACGCTCGCACCCTACGTATTACCGCGGCTGCTGGCACGTAGTTAGCCGGTGCTTCTTCTGCAGGTACCGTCACTTTCGCTTCTTCCCTACTGAAAGAGGTTTACAACCCGAAGGCCGTCATCCCTCACGCGGCGTCGCTGCATCAGGCTTTCGCCCATTGTGCAATATTCCCCACTGCTGCCTCCCGTAGGAGTCTGGGCCGTGTCTCAGTCCCAGTGTGGCC
Source organism: Micrococcus sp. GbtcB5 (assembly GCF_019091605.1). Lineage (NCBI taxonomy): Bacteria > Bacillati > Actinomycetota > Actinomycetes > Micrococcales > Micrococcaceae > Micrococcus > Micrococcus sp. GbtcB5. The sequence continues at coordinate 643 of NZ_JAGXJK010000049.1, read as the reverse complement.
GGTCACCCTCTCAGGCCGGCTACCCGTCGTCGCCTTGGTGAGCCATTACCTCACCAACAAGCTGATAGGCCGCGAGTCCATCCAAAACCGATAAATCTTTCCAACACCCACCATGCGGTGGACGCTCCTATCCGGTATTAGACCCAGTTTCCCAGGCTTATCCCAGAGTTAAGGGCAGGTTACTCACGTGTTACTCACCCGTTCGCCACTAATCCACCCAGCAAGCTGGGCTTCATCGTTCGACTTGCATGTGTTAAGCACGCCGCCAGCGTTCATCCTGAGCCAGGATCAAACTCTCCGTAAAAAAATTACAGAACAACACCGTGGCAGCCGGAAATAACCACCACGACATCCATTCAATACCTAGCAAACCATCACCACACCACGGGGGTGGCAGGCGATGATCAACCAATATGTGTTAAAACAATTGGCATCAACAAACTTGGCACACTATTGAGTTCTCAAACAACAGGCTCTTCCAGCTTCAGCGACCCGCTCCGCGGGCCGTTTCGCTCTGGAGCAACTTCTCCATCCTAGACCATCCGTTTCGACCGTGTCAACTCCGTGTCCGAAGCATTCACCGTCCGTTCACATGGCCGGGCTAGAAAACCTTACCACGTGATCCGACCATGTCAACTCCGCT
>NZ_JAGXJK010000489.1:0-235 GCF_019091605.1 Micrococcus sp. GbtcB5 | reverse complement strand
AACCATCCTTCAGTGGAGATCCCCACCGACTTCTCCGGCGTTGCCTATATTTCAATAGAGGGCGAGGGGTGGCAGATCGAGCTAGCCCGAGAGCTTAAGGCCGCTGGAATTGATGTTTCACTCGACAAAGCACTCTAAATTCGTCGAGACTATCCTAAACTCTCAGCGTCCATGAACAGCGATCGGAATTTTTTCGGACTTGTCCTCCTGCAACGAACCTTCTGCCCCCCACGCT
>NZ_JAGXJK010000488.1:0-235 GCF_019091605.1 Micrococcus sp. GbtcB5 | reverse complement strand
GTGAGACGGTGCACCCACGGCACCGCCGTGTCGAGCTGGTTCCACACCGCGGCCAGGCGCCCACCGGGGCGCAGCACCCGTGCGGCCTCCGCGCTCGCCGCGCCCGGGTCCATCCAGTGCCATGCCTGGGCCGCCACCACGGCGTCGGCGCTCGCCGCCGGCAGGCCCGTGGCCTCGGCCGTGCCCGGCACGGCGCGCACCCCCCCGCCCGTGCCGGCCGCGGCCTCGCGTTCCA
>NZ_JAGXJK010000487.1:0-235 GCF_019091605.1 Micrococcus sp. GbtcB5 | reverse complement strand
CGACCAGGGCGAGGAGGGCCCCGGCCACGACGCGACCCACGGGCAGCCGATGCCGCCCCGTGTCCGCCATCTGGGTGGCCAGCCGGGGGTCCACGGTGCGCAGCTGCTGCTCCAGCTGGTCCAGCATCCGCTGCTCATGCTCTGAGAGGGGCATGGCGACTCCTTCGCACGCGGCCTCCGACACCTCCGGGACCGGGAGGGGACGCCCGCGCGTCCGACTTGCCCTCCAGGATAG
>NZ_JAGXJK010000486.1:0-235 GCF_019091605.1 Micrococcus sp. GbtcB5 | reverse complement strand
GGATGAGGAGCACGGCGCCGCCGAGCGGGGCCGCGAGGGCGACCCAGAGGCGGGGGGGGGCGGGGACGTACCAGGCCAGACCGCCGATCCGCACGCGCCCCCCGTCCGCGGGCGGGAGCGCCGTCCGGTGGGAGGTGACGCCGGGGAGGGCGAGGCGGCCACGGTCCCGCGGGCGGCACACGTGGACCTCGTCCCCCGCGTCCAGTCGCTCCGGCAGCCAGATCTCACGGGCGCG
>NZ_JAGXJK010000485.1:0-235 GCF_019091605.1 Micrococcus sp. GbtcB5 | reverse complement strand
AACTCACCGGAGGAGGGGGTGGGTCGGGACCGAGAGGACCGGAGCTCGATTCTACGCGGGTCCGGAGACGAGGGGCAGGGGCCGACGCCGGCCCGAGGCACCCGCCCCTCTCGTCGAGGCCCGCAGACACGCCGCTACGCCCTGGCGGTAGCGGCGTGTCTGGAGGCCTGGGCGGGTCAGATCCACGACGGCGGCACTCGGCCCGGCGGGGTCCGCGCAGCCACCAGGCCCCGCA
>NZ_JAGXJK010000484.1:0-235 GCF_019091605.1 Micrococcus sp. GbtcB5 | reverse complement strand
GGTGCCCTGGTCGAAGGTGCCGTTGCCGATCTCCTTGGCGTGCGCGCCCTCGGGGGAGTCGGCGATGTAGGCGAACCAGGCGCCACCGGTGGCCCCCGTGCTCTGCAGGGTCACCTCGGTCACCTCGGTGCGCTCCTCGAGCTGGACCACGAGGTTCATGCTCTCCACATACCCGCCCTAGTTCGGCCGAGCGTAGGCGAAGGGGCGCCACACGGTGGTGGGGTCGCCGGCGAAG
>NZ_JAGXJK010000483.1:0-235 GCF_019091605.1 Micrococcus sp. GbtcB5 | reverse complement strand
CTACGATCCGACTTGGCCGGCCCGACGTCGGTGCGCACCTTCACGGGCCAGCCGCCCGTGCCTTGGTGCGGGATGTCCGGCAGGGGCTGCGCCCCGGTGCCCGCCCGGCCGCTGCGGCGCGCGGCGGCGGCACGGCGGGCCGCCGCGAGCCAGTCCCGCCACTGCTGCCGAGTGGTGTCCACGTAGGCGGGGGCCGGGGGCGTCTCGGGCCGGTGCAGGGCCCAGCCCCGCACGG
>NZ_JAGXJK010000482.1:0-236 GCF_019091605.1 Micrococcus sp. GbtcB5 | reverse complement strand
AAGAACACGTCGACGGGACGCTGCGCGGGTCGCGAGGCACGCTTCGACGAGGAGGGCCCTGCCTTCGTGGCGGACGTGGTGTTCCGGCCAGTCGCAGCCGTCGATTTCCCGGCCTGTGTCGTTCGGCCCGCGGTCTTCCGCTGCGAGGCCGACGCGGCGGGCTCGTTGGACTCCCCTGGCGTCTCGGTCGTCTCGGTGCCCCGCGTCGTTGTCGTGGTGGACTCCGCGGGGCTGGG
>NZ_JAGXJK010000481.1:0-236 GCF_019091605.1 Micrococcus sp. GbtcB5 | reverse complement strand
AGGGACCGGGTGGCGATGTGCAGGCGCAGCGCCCAGCCCAGCGCCGCGGTCGGCTCGGAGACGACGACGGCGCCCGAGTTCGGCCCGGAGCCGGCGCTGGCGCGCATCAGGCCCATGGCCTCGAGCATCCGGGTGGCCTCCCGCACGGACGCCCCGGAGTTGCCGTGGCGTGCGGCCAGGGTGCGCTCCCCGGGCAGCTTGTCCCCCCCGGCCACGGCGCCGGCGCCCACCTCGGC
>NZ_JAGXJK010000480.1:0-236 GCF_019091605.1 Micrococcus sp. GbtcB5 | reverse complement strand
GCCCCCAACCAGGAAGAGGCCTTCGGTCCCGAGATCCCCCTGCTGGGCCTGGACCCCACCCCCACCCAGGCTCGCCGCCTCACCGACCTGGCCGGCGCCATTCCGCGGCTGGGCATCGCCGCGGTCACCACCGCCAACCCCCTGGCCTCCGTCTGGCTCCTGGACCTCGAGGCCGAGGACCACGCCGTCCTGCTCCCGGGCAATCAGCACCCTCGCCCGCAGTAGATCACCCCCGA
>NZ_JAGXJK010000048.1:0-5183 GCF_019091605.1 Micrococcus sp. GbtcB5 | reverse complement strand
GAGCCGCTCCGGGTCCGTCGTGTCGTCAACGACGTCGCACACCACAGCGAGCGTGCCGATACGTCCTCACGGTCCCGGTCATGCTCCCCGCCGGCCGCTCGTCTCAGGTGGCCGAGCACCCACAATCGAGGAGGTTCTTCTGCAACAGGGCGAAGAAGGACTCCGCCACCGCGCTCTCCCAGGCAGAACCGACCCGGCCCATCGAGCCGATTGGCCCTCGCCGAGTGAGCCCGTCCTGGGATAGCGCCGAACAGGATGGCGAGCCCGCGATCCGAGGGCACGACGCACCCGGCCACCGCACGCCAGCAGAGGTCGACGAGGCCCATCTTCACGACCAGATTCAGCGGCCATCGCATCCTGACCTCGGACCGAAACCTCGAGCTCTTCACCTTCTTCCGAGGGCCCGTGTCGGAGCCTGGGACTGCAGGGTCTCCAGGTCACCGATCAGGCAACCCTCCATCCGGCTGTCCACGTCGAGGGTCGCGAGGCCGAACCGGCAGGCGAGTTCCGCCCGCTGCAGGGCGGTCACCCCGGAGACCACCCCCGCGCCCTGGACTTTCACCTCCACGCGCACCGACGTGCCCCTGTACGAGCCGCTCGGGTTCCGCGAGACCGTACCCGACGCGTGCATACCCGCGGCCCGGGAGTGACATCATGGACCTCGGCTCGTGCTGATACTGGGTATCGTGAGCCACGCCACTACACTGTGCTTCCACTGATAAAGGAGCAACCCCCCATGCCGACCCTGCGAACCGTCCCCCTCTCCGCCGCCACGCGGGAGGACCACCTCGCCCGCCTCCGGGCCACCAGCCCGGAGGCCCCCCTCGACATCCTGGTCGTGGGCGGCGGCTCCACCGGCGTGGGCGCCGCGTTCGACGCGGCCACCCGCGGCCTCGACGTGGGCATCGTCGAGGCCCGCGACTGGGCCTCCGGGACCTCGTCCCGCTCCTCCCGCCTCATGCACGGTGGCCTGCGCTACCTCGAGATGCTGGACGTCAAGCTGGTGTACGAGGCGCTGCGGGAGCGCGACCTGCTGCTCACCCAGACCGCGCCCCACCTGGTGCGTCCCCTGCGCTTCGTCTTCCCGTTCTTCCACAAGGTGATCGACCGCGGCTTCATCGGCGCCGGCGTCACCATGTACGACGCCATGCAGTCGCTCGGCCGCCGCCGCGCGATGGGCGCGCACCGCCATCTCAGCCGCCGCTCCATGGCCGCGACCTTCCCCTCCCTCGACGACGAGAAGATCGTCGGCGCGGTGGAGTACGCCGACGCCCAGTTCGACGACGCCCGCCTGGCCATGATGCTCGTGCGATCCGCCGTGGACCACGGCGCCGTGGCCGCCAACTACACCGCCGTCACCGGCTACCTGCGCGGCGACGACGGCCGTGTGCAGGGCGTGCGTGTCCGCGAGGAGACCTCCGGCGAGGAGTTCGACGTGCACGCGCGCGCCGTCATCCTGGCCGGGGGCGTGTGGACCCAGGAGCAGCAGGAGCTGGCCGGGGCCGACGGCGGCCTCGAGGTGCTCGCCTCCAAGGGCGCCCACATCACCGTCCCGCGCGACCGCATCCGCGCCGACGCCGCCACCGGCGTGATCACCAAGACGGAGAAGTCCGTGCTGTTCCTCATCCCGTGGGACGAGTACTGGGTGATCGGCACCACGGACACCCCGTGGGCGGAGGACGTGGCCCATCCGGCCACCACCGCGGACGACATCGACTACATCCTCGAGCACGCCAACGCGGTGCTGAAGGAGGACCTCACGCGTGACGACGTGATCGCCACGTACGCCGGCCTGCGCCCGCTCCTGCAGCCGGTCACCGGATCCGACGGCGGCTCCACCAAGATCTCCCGTGAGCACACCGTCACCGAGGTGGCCCCCGGCCTCACCGCCGTGGCCGGCGGCAAGTGGACCACGTACCGGGCCATGGCCGAGGACGTCGTGGACTTCGTGGTGCGCGAGACCCACCCGACCCGTCCCAGCCTCACCGAGCGCATCCCCGTGCTCGGCGGCCTCGGCTACTCGGAGATCGAGGCGGAGGCGGACCGCATCGCCGCCGACTACGGCCTGGACGAGGCCCGCGTGGACCGGCTCCTGTTCCGTTACGGCACCGTCCTGCGCCATGTGCTCGACCTGATCGACGGCGACCCGTCCCTGAGCGTCCCTCTCGCCGAGGCGCCGCGCTACCTGCGCGCCGAGATCGTCTACGCGGCCCGAGCCGAGGGCGTCGTCCACCTGGACGACGTCATCGAGCGCCGCACGCGCCTGTCCACCGAGGTCCGCGACCGCGGCGTCGCGGCGGCCGAGGAGATCGCGTCCCTCGTGGCCCCCGAGCTGGGCTGGGATGAAGAGCGCATCGCCGGTGAGATCCGGGCGTACAAGGACCTCGTCGCCGCCCGCCTCCGCGGCGAGACCGCCCACGACGACGTCACCGCCGCCGCCGCGCTCGCAGCTGCCGACGCCGCCCCCGTCCACGGAAAGGAGCCCGTCCATGGGCACGATCTTCCTGCATGAGATCGCCGGCACGGCCATCCTCCTCCTGCTCGGCGTCGGCGTCGTCGCCAACGTCGTCCTGACGAAGACCAAGGGCAACGGCGGAGGCTGGCTGCTCATCAGCTTCGGCTGGGGGCTGGGCGTCTTCGCGGGCGTCTACGTCGCTGCCGCGACCGGTGCGCACCTGAACCCCGCCGTGACCGTCGGCCTGCTCGTCAGCGGCGCCGAGGAGTACGCCCCCGGCATCGCCGTGACCCTCGGCACCACGCTCGCGTACTTCGCGGCGCAGCTGATCGGCGCCTTCCTCGGCGCGGCCCTGGCCTGGCTGGCCTACCGCGACCACTACCAGGCGGAGACGGACCAGGGCGCGATCCTGGGCACGTTCGCCACAGGTCCCGAGATCCGCAACCCGCTGTGGAACATGGTCACCGAGGTGATCGCCACGTTCGTCCTGGTGTTCGTGATCCTGCTCTTCGGCTCCACCCCCTCCGGGCTCGGCCCGCTCGCGGTGGCCCTGCTCGTCGTCGCGATCGGCGCGAGCCTGGGCGGCCCCACGGGGTACGCCATCAACCCGGCGCGCGACCTGGGCCCCCGCCTGTTCCACGCCGTCGCGCCGATCCGGCACAAGGGCGGCTCGGACTGGGGCTACGCCTGGGTGCCGATCGTCGGCCCGCTCGTCGGCGCCGTCCTGGCCGGCCTCGCCGCGCCTCTGTTCGTCTGAGCGGTCTGCCCGTCCAACCCCGGCGGGCACGTTCCCCTGCGGGAACGTGCCCGCCACCCCCACACCCCCGTGACCACCTCCGAAGGAGTAGGACATGACCACCCCCCGCTACGTGATGGCCATCGACCAGGGCACCACGTCCACGCGCGCGATCCTCTTCGACCACAGTGGGGCCATCGTGTCCACTGGTCAGCGCGAACACGAGCAGATCTTCCCGCGCGCCGGCTGGGTGGAGCACGACCCGGTGGAGATCTGGACGAACACCCGCGAGGTCATCGGCGAGGCCCTGGCCCGCGCCGAGGTGACCCGACACGACGTCGCCGCCGTGGGCATCACGAACCAGCGTGAGACCACCGTGGTGTGGGACCGCAACACCGGCAAGCCGGTGTACAACGCCATCGTGTGGCAGGACACCCGCACCGACCACCTCTGCGAGCGCCTGGCCGGCGACGTCGGCGCGGACCGCTACAAGGAGCGCGTCGGGCTGCCCCTGGCCACGTACTTCTCCGGCCCCAAGGTGGCCTGGATTCTGGAGAACGTGGACGGTGCCCGGGAGGCCGCCGAGAACGGCGACCTCATCTTCGGCACCACGGACTCGTGGCTCGTGTGGAATCTCACCGGCGGCGGCGAGGGCGGCCGGCACGTCACCGACGTCACCAACGCCTCCCGCACCATGCTGATGAACCTGGACACCCTCGACTGGAACGAGGAGATCTGCGCGGACATGGGCATCCCGATGTCCATGCTTCCGGAGATCGTCAGCTCCTCCGCCGAGGTGGGCACCGTATCCGGCCAGCAGCTGCTGCGCGAGACGCCGATCACCGGCATCCTGGGCGACCAGCACGCGGCGACCTTCGGCCAGGCGTGCTTCGAGGTCGGCCAGGCCAAGAACACGTACGGCACCGGCAACTTCATGCTGATCAACACCGGCGAGGAGCCGGTGCACTCGGACAACGGCCTGCTCACCACGGTGGCGTACCGCATTGGCGACCAGAAGCCGGTGTACGCGCTGGAGGGCTCGATCGCCGTCACCGGCTCGCTGATCCAGTGGCTGCGGGACAACCTCGGGATGATCGGCAGCGCCCCGGAGGTCGAGACCCTGGCCGCCGGTGTGAAGGACAACGGCGGCGTGTACTTCGTCCCCGCGTTCTCCGGCCTCTTCGCCCCGCACTGGGACGCCGCGGCCCGCGGCGTCATGGTGGGCATGACCCGTTACGTCAACAAGGGGCACATCGCCCGCGCGGCGCTCGAGGCCACCGCCTTCCAGAGCCGCGAGGTCCTGGACGCCATGAACGCGGACTCCGGCGTGGACCTGACCGAACTGAAGGTCGACGGTGGCATGGTCGCCAACGAGCTGCTCATGCAGTTCCAGGCGGACCTGCTGCGCGTGCCCGTCGTGCGCCCCAAGGTCATCGAGACCACCGCTCTCGGCGCCGCCTACGCCGCAGGCCTGGCGGTGGGGTTCTGGGCGTCCCAGGACGAGCTCGTGGCCAACTGGGAAGAGGACAAGCGCTGGGAGCCCACCACGGACGAGGAGGAGGTTGAGCGCGCCCTGCGGCTGTGGAAGAAGGCCGTGGAACGCTCCCGCGACTGGGTCGACGAGGACGTCGAGTCGGCCCAGGGCTGACCGTCCGGTCCGTAGGTCGGTCCGGCCGGCCCCGTGCGCCCCGGGCCGGTCCGGGCCGACCCGGCCCCTCCAGAAGGACCCCGAGCAGCACTACCCCCTCGTCGGCCGCCTGCGCGCGGAGCGGGGCGGAGTCGGTGCCGTTGCCATCGGCGCAGTGGCCAGGCCCGAGGCGCCCGGCTGCTCCGACGTCAAGCTGTCCTCACCCAGGGCGTCCTCTTCCCCCGCCGCTTCCGCCCACGGCGGCGGTGGCCAGGCAGGCGAAGTAGTTGTAGGAGGGCATGACGTTGTTGACTCGGGCCGGTGCCAACGAGGCCGGAGGAGCGTCTCCGCAGGAGGTATGAGGC
>NZ_JAGXJK010000479.1:0-236 GCF_019091605.1 Micrococcus sp. GbtcB5 | reverse complement strand
CCCGGGTGGCCCTCGCCCTTCACGCGGCCCGTGCCCGGGTGGTCGGCGCCCTTGTCCTGGCCCTTGCCATGGCCCTTGCCCGGGTGGGACGGGGCGGGCTGCTCCGGCTCGGTGGGGGACGGGGCCGCGGTGACCACGAGGGCATGGCGCACCTCGGTCGTGCTGCCGTCGGCGTAGCGCACGGACATCACGAGCTCGCCCGTGCCCGCCGCGGCGGGGGCGGTGATCCCGGAGAG
>NZ_JAGXJK010000478.1:0-236 GCF_019091605.1 Micrococcus sp. GbtcB5 | reverse complement strand
ACTCGGCCTTGACGTACAGCGGGGCGGTGAAGGTCGCGTCGCGATCCTTGCACTCCTCCTCCGTCATCTTCGCGTCGGCGTACTCCGGCTCGGCGAAGGACAGGGACATGGTGCCCTGGAAGTCCTCGATCGGGGTGATCTCCTCGAAGATGTCCGTCAGTCCCGAGGTGTCGGGCACGGAGTGGTCGTCGGCGGCCAGGGCGGCGTCGCCGCGCGCGGCCCCCCCGTCCTTGCCG
>NZ_JAGXJK010000477.1:0-236 GCF_019091605.1 Micrococcus sp. GbtcB5 | reverse complement strand
ACCCGCGGCGTGGACCACATCCTCTCCGCCCCCACCGCCCTCTGCCCCCACGTGGAGTGGGCGCTGAGCTCCGTGCTCGGCCCCGCGACCACGGTGGAGTGGGAGGGTCAGCCGGTCGCGCCCGGCCAGCACCGCGCCGAGGTGCACTGGACGGCGCCCGCCGCCACCGGCGCGCGTCTGGCCTCCGCCCTGCGTGGCTGGCCGCACCTGCGCTTCGAGATCACGGAGGAGCCGTC
>NZ_JAGXJK010000476.1:0-236 GCF_019091605.1 Micrococcus sp. GbtcB5 | reverse complement strand
TCACCTCCCCCACCCCCGCCCCAGGCGGGCGCCGCCGCCCCCTCACCCTGGGGGGTGGAAAACCGCCTTCGTCTGCGGGCTGGCAGAATCGACGACCATGTTCGTGCTCACCATCAACCAGCGGGACACCCACGACGCCGGCGACCGCGTGGACACGTTCCTGCGCGCCCTCCAGGACGAGCCGGGGCTGGGCGACGCCGTCGCGCTCCCGTTCCAGCGCGCCGTGGGCGATGAGC
>NZ_JAGXJK010000475.1:0-236 GCF_019091605.1 Micrococcus sp. GbtcB5 | reverse complement strand
CGCCCCGGGCGTGCACAAGGCCGCGACCCTCGCCGAGTTCGCCGCGAGCCGGGGGGTCGCGCCGGACGACGTCGTCGCGTACGGGGACATGCCCAACGACCTGGAGATGCTCCAGTGGGCTGGTCTCGGCCTGGCCGTGGCCTCGGGCCTTCCGTCGCTGCTGGCCGCGGCGGACGGCGTGTGCGGGGCGTGCGTCGACGGCGGGGTGGCCGCCGCCGTCGAACGCCTGCTGGTGC
>NZ_JAGXJK010000474.1:0-236 GCF_019091605.1 Micrococcus sp. GbtcB5 | reverse complement strand
GACGGCTGGACGGCGGCGGACTCGAGGTTGCCGACCCGCCCCATGGCGGCGAGCGGGCCGCGCAGCCACGGCGGCAGGTCCCGCGAGGAGAGCCGGACGGACTCCGTCCCCCGCATCACCTCGTCCTCGAAGGGGAGCTCCTCCTCAGCGGGGGCGGCGGTCCACTCGGCCGGGACGGTCAGGGTCGCCAACTCGTCGGCGGACGGCGCCGCCGGACGCGGCGCGGCCCAGGGCGG
>NZ_JAGXJK010000473.1:0-236 GCF_019091605.1 Micrococcus sp. GbtcB5 | reverse complement strand
ACCGGGCCGGTTCTCGGCGGGCGCGCGGCCGGGGGAGCGGTGGCCGGGAGACGCGACGCCGGCGATCTGCGAGAATGGAGCCGGGCGTGTCCGTCCCCGGGCCGTCCCTCACCCCCTGACCCGTCCGCCGCCGGCCCGACCGGCCCCGTTGACGCGCACCCGAAAGGACGCCCTCCCCATGAACTCCCGCAAGCCGCGAGGCTCCGGGCGCACCCCCGCCGTCGGTCGACGGGGCG
>NZ_JAGXJK010000472.1:0-236 GCF_019091605.1 Micrococcus sp. GbtcB5 | reverse complement strand
GACCTCGATCATGCGGTCGCGGCCGAACTCCACCGACTGGCGGGCGGTCGCCACGAGGTGCGCGCCGCGCCTGGCGGGCGCCACGTAGGTGATCTCGGCGCGCCGGGTGACGGGGGCGGCGCCGTAGGTCGCCACGCAGTACGCCAGCGCCGAGTCCGCGAGGTGGAACAGGAAGCCGCCGTGGTAGATCTCGTGGGAGTTCACCATGTACGCTGTGTCTTAGTGGGGCATATCCC
>NZ_JAGXJK010000471.1:0-236 GCF_019091605.1 Micrococcus sp. GbtcB5 | reverse complement strand
CTTCGGGGACTCCTTCGAATACCCGTGGCCCGTGACCGCCCCCGTGTACCCCACCGACCTGGCCGGCGCCGCGCTGGCGCAGTCCTCGATCGGCCAGCGGGACGTGCAGGCCACCGCGCTGCAGATGGCCAGGGTGGCCGCCGGCATCGCGAACGACGGCGTGGTCATGGAGCCGCAGCTGATCAAGGCGGTCCGCCGATCGGACCTCACCGCGGTGCAGGAGTTCAGCCCCCGTG
>NZ_JAGXJK010000470.1:0-236 GCF_019091605.1 Micrococcus sp. GbtcB5 | reverse complement strand
CACCGCGATCGTCCCGGGCACCGCCACCGAGGCCGCGCCCGGCCTGTCCGGTGTCGCGGTCGCCGGCTCCATGGAGGCCACCGCCCTCTACGCGCAGTCCCTCGCCGAGCTGCACGGCATCACCACGCAGGCCCCGCAGCGCGCCCAGGCCCTCGTCATGGGCCTCATGCTCGGCGACGCCGCCAAGGAGCTGCTCCGCGAGGCCGCCGCCAAGGCCGGCCGTCCCTACGACCCGC
>NZ_JAGXJK010000047.1:0-5439 GCF_019091605.1 Micrococcus sp. GbtcB5 | reverse complement strand
CGAGTCGCACAGCGAAATGCTGAATGCTGTTCCGGAGAGCCTTGGCCCTGATAGGGCTGTCATCCTCCACGCCAAGAAGTTGGCGCAGTGTGGCACCCCGTTGGTTCGCATATGCCTCTCTGCGCTTGCAAGCCGCTCTAGTTTCACCAGGACCCTTTCGGGTATCTGGCCACAGCAGCTGCGCCACCATCGCTGCTTCGCTGACCACCGCCTCAGCGAAGTCGAAGGCGTTTTCATGGACGCGCTGGTGCTCCTGGGGGCTGAGGGCAGGCCCTCCGTCGGTGTTTGGCTGCGTCAGGATGGCGAGGGCCTTGCCCAATCGGCGCGCGGCGCGCAAGCCACGCCCGCACCTGCGTTGGATTTCCTCTAGATAGACCTCTTGGGCGAAGTCATCGAACGGGAGAGCCGGAGGCAGCTCCGGCTCGTTTGCGTCGGACTGTGTGGTGCTCGTCATGCCTGGAGCATAGGGGTGGCCGTCATGGAGGGGCGAGGAGAGAAGTCCCGCCGCGGCCGAATCGGGATAACCCATGAGAGGGAGATAACCCGACCGCGCTGTGATCCGGTCTTGGGGCTCGGCTGCGAGCCCAAGCTAGGCATGATGGTGAATGGACGACACGCTACGGGTCCAGTGGTCCGAAAGGGCGTCGAGTCGGAACTGTCACATAGCTGTCACGACGCGCTTATTGGTTGGATCGTCCCATGTCAAGCAGGGAATGACCGAGAATCCCCCATCCTCCGCGGGCAAGCCCCGGGACCCCAGTGGTTCCGGGGCTTTTCGCATGTCGGGGACCGCCGTCGACGGGGGAGGGCGCGCCCGGACTCCTCATCCGCCCCGCTGGATGCGAGACGCGGGTCACATTTGCGCGTATCCTTCTCCCCAGTCGTCCGGGACCGCCGGCGGCCGCCGCTCGGAGCTCGCACCGCACCGGCCATCCCCACCCCGATCTGGAGACCCCATGTCCTTCGCAGATCTCATCACCGCCGTGAACGACGTCATCTGGTCCCCGGCCCTGATCTGGCTCTGCCTGATCGTCGGCCTCTACTTCACCATCCGGACCATGTTCCTGCAGTTCGTGAACATCCCGGACATGGTGAAGCAGCTCCGCGAGGGCCAGGACTCCGCGGACGGCACCTCGTCCCTCCAGTCCCTCATGATGTCGCTCGCCGGCCGCGTCGGCATGGGCAACATCGGCGGCGTCGCCACGGCCATCGCGTTCGGCGGCCCCGGTGCCGTGTTCTGGATGTGGGTCATGGCCCTGCTCGGCGCCGCCACGTCCTTCATCGAGTCCACGCTCGGCCAGATCTACAAGGAGCGCGACCCGGACACCGGCGAGTACCGCGGCGGCCCGGCGTACTACTTCGAGAAGGCCTACAAGCACACGGCCGCCGCCCCCGCGTTCAAGGTGTACGCCATCCTGTTCGCCGTCGTCACCGTCTTCGCCACCAGCTACTTCCTGCCGGGTGTGCAGGCCAACGGCGTGGCCGCGGCCGTGGGCGAGGCGTGGGCCGTGCCCGCCTGGGTCGTGGCCCTGGCCATGGTCATCCTGCTGGCCTTCATCGTCCTGGGCGGCGTGAAGCGCATCGCGACGTTCGCCGTCTACGTGGTGCCCGTGATGGCCGTACTGTACATCATCCTCGCGCTGATCGTGCTGTTCCTGAACTTCGACCAGATCCCCGAGGTCTTCGGCTCCATCTTCGCCAGCGCCTTCGGCGTGCACGCCGTGTTCGGCGCGATCCTCGGCCTCGCCATCCAGTGGGGCGTGAAGCGCGGCGTCTACTCCAACGAGGCCGGCCAGGGCACGGGCCCGCACGCCGCCGCGGCCGCCGAGGTCTCGCATCCGGCCAAGCAGGGCTTCGTGCAGGCGTTCGCCGTGTACATCGACACGCTCTTCGTCTGCTCGGCCACCGCGTTCATCATCATCTCCACGGGCGCCTACCGGGTGTACTCGGACGGGCCCGGCTCCGACCTGCTGTTCGAGGGCATCGTCTCCCCGACGGCCTCCGAGGGCCCGGCCTTCGTCCAGACCGGCTTCGACGCCATGTTCTCCGGCTTCGGCCCCACGTTCGTGGCCGTGGCGCTGGCGTTCTTCGCCTTCACCACGATCGTGGCGTACTACTACATGGCCGAGGTCAACATCGTGTTCCTCACGCGCAACCTGCGCAACGGCATGGTCCGCCGCGTCGCGCTGCGCTTCCTGCAGGCCCTGATCCTCGTGTCGGTGGCCTACGGCGCCGTCGCCACCACGGGTGCGGCCTGGGGCCTCGGCGACATCGGCGTGGGCTCCATGGCCTGGCTGAACATCCTCGGCATCCTGGTGCTGCAGGGCCCGGCCCTCAAGGCCCTCAAGGACTACCGCGCACAGAAGCGCCAGGGTCTCGACCCGCAGTTCGACCCGCGCCCGCTCGGCATCCGCAACGCGGACTTCTGGGAGCACCGCGCCGACGGCCTGATCACCCAGGGCGTCGCCGGCACGGCCGAGCACCCGATCGTCGCCGAGGGCGGCGCCCACCGCGCCTGACCTACCGGCGGGGCTGGGCTCTCCCTGCCCCACCACGACGACGGCCCGGACGCCGCCAGCGTCCGGGGCGTCGTCGTGCGCGGCAGGTCAGAACAGCTGGCGCAGGTTCGCCTTCGCGAGGTCGAGCAGCTTGGTGCCCTTGCCGTCGAGGACGGTGCGCATGGCGTAGAGCGCGAAGCCCTTGGCCTGCTCGAACTCGATGCTCGGCGGGATCGTCAGCTCCTGACGCTCGGTCTTGACCACCAGCAGCGCCGGCCCGTCGTGGGCGAGGAACTCGCGCATCACCGCAGGCAGGTCCGTCGTGTGGTCCGCGCGGAAGCCCTCGATGCCGGCTGCCTCCGCGATCGCCGCGAAGTCCGGGTTCTGCAGGTCCGTCCCGAAGGGGACGAACCCGGCGGCCATCATCTCGAGCTCCACGAAGTTCAGCGAGTCGTTGTCGAACACGAGCGTCTTCACGGGCAGGTCGTTCTGCACGAACGACAGCAGCTCGCCGAGCATCATGGCCAACCCGCCGTCGCCGGCCATCGCCACCACCTGGCGGGCAGGGTCGACCGCCTGGGCGCCGACCGCCTGCGTGACCGCGTTGGCCATGGAGCCGTGGGACAGGGAGCCGATGATCCGGCGGCGCCCGTTCATCGTCAGGTACCGGGAGGCCCAGACCACCGGGGAGCCGACGTCGGGCAGGAACACCACGTCGTCGTCGGCCAGCTCGTCGAGGAGGCGGGCCACGTACTGCGGATGCACGCGTCCGCGTTCCGGGGAGGCCAGCTGGTCGAGGTCCTTGCGGGTCTTGGCGTAGTGCTTGAGCGCCTTGTCCAGGAACGCCGACGACGAGTTCCCGCGCAGCAGCGGCAGCAGGGCCTGGGCCGTCTCCTTCACGCCGCCCACGAGCGGCACGTCCACGGCCACCCGTCGGCCGATCTGCTCGCCGCGCACGTCCACCTGGATGACCGTGGCGTCCTCGGGGTAGAACTGCCGGTACGGCAGGGAGGAGCCGAGGATCAGCAGAGTCTCGGCCTCCTTGAGCGCGTGGTAGCCGGAGGCGAAGCCGAGCAGGCCGGTCAAACCGACGTCATACGGGTTGTCGTACTCGATCCGGTCCTTGCCGCGCAGCGCGTGGACGATCGGGGCCTGCAGGCGCTCCGCCAGGGCCACGACCTCGTCGTGGGCGCCGGCCGCACCCGCGCCGGCCAGGATGGTGATCCGCTTGGACGAGTCCAGGGCCTCGGCGGCCTCGCGCAGCACGGAGTCGGCCGGGATGACGCGGGACGGCGTGTGACGGATCACCTCGGGCTTCGCGGAGAGCTCGGTGAGGGCCACGTCGCCCGGGATCACGAGCACGGCCACGCCCCGCTGCTCGACGGCGGCCCGCATCGCGGTGCGCAGCATGCGGGGCATCTGGTCCGCCGAGGAGACGTGCTCCACGTAGACGGAGCACTCGCGGAACAGGTCCTGCGGATGGGTCTCCTGGAAGTAGCCCGAACCGATCTCCTCCGACGGGATGTGCGCGGCGATCGCGAGCACCGGGGTGCGGGAGCGCTGTGCGTCGAACAGGCCGTTGATCAGGTGGAGGTTGCCCGGACCGCACGAGCCCACGCAGACCGCGAGCTCATCCGTGAGCTGGGACTCGGCGGAGGCGGCGAAGGCCGCGGTCTCCTCGTGCCGGGTGTGCACCCACTGGATGCCGCCGTGGGAGCGCAGGGCCTCGGTCAGCCCGTTGAGGGAGTCCCCGGGCACGCCGTACATGCGGCGCACGCCCGAGGCGTGGAGGGTCTCGACGATGTTCTGGGCGACAGTGGCCACGGTGGAACCTCTCTCTGGTCGGAGGCGCCCGGGCCCGTTCGGCAGGGGCGCCGCTTTGCCTTCCACGCTAGGGGTCGAGGTCCAGGCCCGGGGAGGGTCGGCCACCCGCAGAGGGGGCGTCCGGCCTGGTCAGCGCAGCAGGTCGCGCTCGACCCAGCGCAGCAGGGACTCGCCGGCCCGCTCGTGGATGTCGTCGGCGTCGCCGATGCCGCGTTCGGCGAGGATCGCCGCCGTCACCACGCCGTAGGGCTTCTCGGGGACGCCGTCGGCGGGGCGCACGTCCATGTGCTCCACGGTGAGTCCGCGCTCGTGCAGCCGGTCGGCCATGGCGTAGTCGCTGCGCGAGTCGCCCGCGGTGAGCCAGCGTTCGGGCGCCGGGGTGCCCGCCTCCGCCAGCAGGTCGAAGCAGCGCTCGACGCCCAGGTCCTTGCCGGAGGAGCGGTGCTCGACGTCCACCGAGATCACCGAGGGGGCCACGCGCACCTCCTCGGCGAGTCCGCGCTCGGCGAGCAGGTCCTCGACGCCCGCGGCGACGTCGTCGCGCACCCGCTCGTACTCCGCCTGGTCCGCGCCCACTGTCTTCTCGAGGGAGACCATGGCCAGCTTGGTGTGGTCCGTGAACTGCAGGTCCCCGGCGCGCTCATCGTTGAGGGACCAGATTGCGTCACGGGTGTCCGCGTCGATGGCCATGTCCGGGTCGGTGCGGAGCCAGTCCGGGGCGGTGCCGTCCACGGTGACGTCGGGCAGGTCCCCGGAGGGCACCGCGGAGAACGGGAACCACACGGCGCCCTTCTCACAGACCGCGTGGAAGGGGGCGTCGTCTGGGAGGCCCGCGTCGCGCAGCGGGGCGATCACGCTGTGCAGGAGGAAGTCCGTGGAGCGGCCCGTGTTGAAGCCGACCGGCACCCCGCGCCGCGCGAGGCGGACGAGCACGTCGATGATCCCCTCCGGCACGGTCCGGGTCTCGGTGGAGGCCACGGGGCCGTCCACGTCCAGCAGGAGTCCTATCGGGGAGGAAGTGCGCATGCCCCCACCCTAGGTGTTGTGGGTCATGAGGTTCTTGACATGGGTACCGGGCTGAGATGAGACGAGTGGGCCTCTCCCGCAGGATGGAAGT
>NZ_JAGXJK010000469.1:0-236 GCF_019091605.1 Micrococcus sp. GbtcB5 | reverse complement strand
GAGCTCGATGCGCGCATGGTCTGCCCCACGCTGGTACGTGAGCTCGTAGCGGTGGGCCACGAGCATGTTCTGGCCGCTGAGGGTGCGCCGGCCGGGCGTCTCGCGGCTGGTCTCGATGATGATCGAGGTCGTGCTGGGCCGGTGGAGCTGGTCCATCACACGGCGCTGATTCGCCCCGGGGGGGTAAGTGCCGACGCTGGAGAGGATCGCGCGCAGGGAGGGGCCGGGGTCCAGGT
>NZ_JAGXJK010000468.1:0-236 GCF_019091605.1 Micrococcus sp. GbtcB5 | reverse complement strand
CGCGGTGGCCGAGGATCTCCTTGCCGGCCGCGGCGAGCACGGGATTCACGAAGTAGACGTCGTACGTGGTCGTGCTCAGCAGGTACGTGGCCACGAAGTACGACGCACGGGCCGGCTTGTCCGAGGCGCCGACGATCGCGATCGGCCGGGTGCGCCGCAGGATCGCCAGGCGCTCGGGGGCGCCGGGGCCGGTCCAGGTGCGCTCGGGCTGGGTGGGGCCCATGGCTCAGGCCTCC
>NZ_JAGXJK010000467.1:0-237 GCF_019091605.1 Micrococcus sp. GbtcB5 | reverse complement strand
ACATGCGGGGTATTTCCTCGTTCCGCTTGTAGCATTATCACCATGTACGATGGATAGCATGTGGTTTTACATGCTTGCGTATATGCTTATGAATATAGGCGCGTTTGCAATTATCCGCGGCTTAATCTTACAAAGCGACAAAGAAAACATTACCATGTTCACCGGATCATATAAAAGGTCACCATTTACGGCGATAGTGATGGCGACATCAAATCTACCGTCGGCCGGGATACCAGG
>NZ_JAGXJK010000466.1:0-237 GCF_019091605.1 Micrococcus sp. GbtcB5 | reverse complement strand
TACGGGTACGTCTTGACTACGAATGAGGTGGTGAGCAGTGAAGCCCGGGCCGGACTGCTCAGGCAGCCTCGCCCTACGCGGCGCGCAGCGCCTCGACCGTGAGGACGGTCATAGAAAGCGGCGCCTGGAACAGGGCGGCAGCCATGGAGATGCTGCCCTACAACGCGCCGGCGAACATGGCCAGCAGCACCGCGCGGGACGCGAGGCCCGCGAGCTTCTTGATGCCGGCCACGACCA
>NZ_JAGXJK010000465.1:0-237 GCF_019091605.1 Micrococcus sp. GbtcB5 | reverse complement strand
CGCTGGCTGGCCGGCGTCGTGGCGGCGCCCGCGCTGGGGCGCCCCTGGTACGCGAGCGCGGGCCGGGGCGCCTTCAGCCCCGCGGCCGCGACGAGGGCGGGCGTGGACCTGCCCGCCCGCGATGCCGCCCCCGTGCGGCTCACCGGCCCCGTGGCGGGGCGCACCGGGCGGCTGCACGCCACCGGCTACGGCTACGACCCCGCTCGCCGGGCCCTGCAGGTGCGGGCGCACGCGGCC
>NZ_JAGXJK010000464.1:0-237 GCF_019091605.1 Micrococcus sp. GbtcB5 | reverse complement strand
AGCAGGTGCGTGTCGCGTTCCTGGTGGACTCGGACGGCCTCGCCCGGCTGGACCACGAGAAGGGCACCGACGGGCTGGCTGCCGACCAGGACGAGTACGGGGACCGCGTCATCACCGCGGACGGTGAGCTCGACCGCGTCGAGAAGGCCCGCATCGTCTTCGGGGACGAGGGCGCCCGACAGCGCCAGAACCGCATCGTGCACCCCCGGATCCGGGCTGCGGCCCGGCGCATCGTCG
>NZ_JAGXJK010000463.1:0-237 GCF_019091605.1 Micrococcus sp. GbtcB5 | reverse complement strand
GAGCCCGCGGAGGCGCCCCGTCCGCCCAACGTGGCCCGGCCGCGCGCCCGCCCTCGCCTGTTCCTGACGCGCGCCGAGGCACGCTCGCTGTGGGGCCAGCACCAGTACAACCCGCCCAGCCAGTTCCTCGGGGAGATCCCGGAGACTCTCATCGACTGGGAGCGGGAGGGCACCACGCGCTCGGCGGGCTCAGTGGGCCTGACCGGCGCCGGCACCTAGCGCTACGCGGGGCGGGTA
>NZ_JAGXJK010000462.1:0-237 GCF_019091605.1 Micrococcus sp. GbtcB5 | reverse complement strand
CACCGGGCGCAGCTGCCGGAGGACGCCGAGACCCACGTGGGCGCAGTGGCCACGCACTTCCTGCGCACGGCCCGGGCCGCAAGGCGCGCCGAGCTCGACGGCGCCGCCCACCGGCTCGAGGAGTGGGCGCGCGGGGTGCGGGCGCAGCTCGCCGCCGGCGACGTGCTGATGACCCCGGTGCTGGCCACCGCGCCCCCGGCGGCCGGCCACCTCCTGGCGTTGGTGCCCGGGGACGAC
>NZ_JAGXJK010000461.1:0-237 GCF_019091605.1 Micrococcus sp. GbtcB5 | reverse complement strand
GGCCCTCGGCCCCGGGGGCGCCCCCCTCCCTGGCCGGCGCCCCCACCCGCAGCCCGAGCACGAGCCCCATCCCCCCCGCCGAGGTCAGCGGGTTCAGGACCTCCGCCTGGCCGGGGGCCGCCGTCGTGCCCGCGCCGAGGATGGCCGGCCGCGCGTACCAGCCGCGCCCGCCGCACACGGCGGGCGGTTCCCCGGCGTCGACGTCGGGCAGGGTGCCGCCGCCGGCGGCGGTGACCA
>NZ_JAGXJK010000460.1:0-237 GCF_019091605.1 Micrococcus sp. GbtcB5 | reverse complement strand
TGACGGAACGCCTTGAGGTCGGCGATGTGCGGGGTGCGGCCGGCGATGCGGTGGAAGTCGGACAGCTGCAGGACCACGCCCGCCGCCGGGGCGATGGCGAGCAGGTGCAGCACGGCGTTGGTGGAGCCGCCGTACGCCATGGTCACGGCGATCGCGTTCTCGATAGCGGACTTGGTCATGTTGTCCCGGGCCGTGATGCCCTGGCGGTGCATGATCACCACGGCCTCGCCGTAGGGG
>NZ_JAGXJK010000046.1:0-5602 GCF_019091605.1 Micrococcus sp. GbtcB5 | reverse complement strand
GTGGGCAGTTCTGATGGCCACCAGCGGGAAGAAACACTGGCCGCCTATGGGCAGAACTCAATGGCCCTTGACAGACGTGCAACCGGGACATGGCTCCCCGGATCTCAGCGGGTCCCTGGAGCCGTTCTCAGACACGCCCTAGGCCATCTCCAGCGCCGAGGCCCGCCTCACATCCGAGGAGGTCCTCCACGCTCAGGTGACGCGGCTCAGACACGATGCAACAGTCGATCGAGGGCCTCTCGCCCAGCGGCCCGCTCACGGACGTCGTCGGAGTCCATGAGGTCCAGCGCCACGACTGTTTCAGTGCGAAGCAGGGCGGAGGGATCCACGGGGGCAGGTACGTGGCGGATCACCACTTCCCCCGCCGCCGAGGCGTCGAGGCGGAGCCGCGACTGGAGAGCCTCCAGGTCGCCGAGCAGATAGCCCTCCTCCCGCTGGTTCCCTTCGACAGCGGCGAGCCCGAAGCGGCGGGCGAGATCCGACTGATCCAGGGCGGACACCCCCGAGGGCACGAGAACGTCGGCGAGCTTGGCTCGGGCTCGAGGCGAGGCGTGGAACCGGTGGGGCCGGGCCCTGTTCTCAGCCAGTCGGTGCATCTCGGCAGCGGTGAGCGTTCGCAGCCGGGAGCGCAGACGGGAGATCCGCGGCTGGTCGAGGAAGGCCCGTCCGTTTCCTCCGGCAAGGAGGTCGACGGCGGCCCAGGCGGTCCGCGGAGCCCAGGTGCGGCCGATACCCGGCGCCCTGCGGGCACGACGGGCCAGGGCACGCTCATCGATGAACCAGGATTCTCCGAGGCGGCGGGCCGGCACATCACCGTCCTCGACGAGGCGCCGCACATAGCGGTCGGAGACCTTGAGGCGCTCGGCGGCCTCCCCCACCGTCAGAAGAGTCATGCAAGAAGAGTACCGGAGCCGGACCTGTTCATGCATGCCCGGGGAGCCCTGACTTTGAGACCCTGTCATGCCATGCACCGAGAGCGCGTGGCCCTCTCACCAGAGCCGTACTCCACCAGAGCGGAGACGGAAGGGCCATCGACAGCAGCGCCTGGAAGGGGGCAACACACCCTGGGGCGATCCCTTCGGCCTGGCGCTCCTTGATCCTTCGACGCTCGAACTCAGCGAATGCGGCCTTGATGCCGAGCATGAGTCCGGCTACGGGGGAAGTGCCGGGCCTGGGCACCGTGATCTCACTCGGTCGAGACCCGCACGGTGCATCCCTTGTCGGTGAGGTCGTCCACGCTCGCGTACAGATTCCGGGTGACCCGGCCGAGCCGGGCCACGACGTCGTCGACCGCTGGGGAATCGACCGCCGACGCACTCTCGTCGTCTAGCGCCCGGCCAGAGACGTGGCCCAGGCCCTGCCCACGACGATCGAGCGCCTAGAGTGATCCACATCACTCTCGCCGTGGCCTCTCACCCTGAACAGGAGCCTCATGTCCGCCACGTCCACACGTCCGCCCACGCCCAGGCCCCCGGGCCGTACCGCCCGCGAGGGCACGTTCTTCAGCCGCGCCATGCGCCCGCTGAACACGACGATGGAGCGGTTCATCCCGTCCTCGCTCGTGTTCACCATCGTGCTCACGTTCGCGGTGGCGGCCCTGTGCCTGCTGCTCACTCCGGCCGGGCCGGCCGACGTCGTCGTGGGCTGGGGTGACGGCCTGTCCGGGCTGCTGGCGTTCATCACGCAGATGGCGCTCGTGCTCATGCTCGGCCACATCCTGGCGAACACCGGCCCGGTGCGCCGCCTGCTCGCCCGGCTGGCCAGCATTCCCCGCACGCCCCTGGCCGCCTACATCTTCGTGTTCGTGGTGGCGGCGGCGGCCTCCCTCATCACGTGGGGCCTGGGCCTGGTGGTCGGTGCGCTGCTGGCCAAGGAGGTCGCGGCGCAGGCTCGTGAGCGCGGGCTGGTCCTGCACTTCCCGATGCTGGTGGCCGCCGGGTTCTCCGGGTTCGTGGTGTGGCACATGGGGTACTCGGGCTCCGGCCCGCTGACGGCCGCCACCCCCGGTTCATTCCTCACGGAGAGCCTGGGCGGCCGGACGGTCCCGGTCTCGGAGACCACCTTCTCCTGGTGGAACATCACCGCCGCCGTGGTGACCGTGCTCGTCGTGGCCCTGGCCCTGTTCCTCGTCGCCCCGCGCGCCGGGGACCGGATCGTGGAGCTGGAGATCGACGCGCGGGACCAGGACGCGGTGTCCGCACCGGAGATCGAGACGCCGGCGGACCGTCTCGACGCCTCCCGTGTCCCCACGCTCCTCGTCGGCGCCATGCTCGTGATCTATCTGGTGATGCACTTCGTCGGCGGCGGCACCCTCACCCTGGACATCGTCAACTGGTCCTTCCTCGCGCTGATCCTGCTGCTGGTGCGCAGCCCGCACGAGCTGATCGGCCTCACCCAGTCGGCCGCGTCCAACGTGGGCGAGATCCTGCTGCAGTTCCCCCTCTACGCGGGCATCCTCGGCATGATGACGACCACCGGCCTGGTGGCGGTGCTCTCGGACGCCTTCGTGGCGATCTCGAACCCGGTGACGTTCGGCCTGCTGGCGTTCCTGGCCGCGGGCCTCGTGAACTTCTTCGTCCCCTCCGGCGGCGGACAGTTCGCCGTGCAGGGCCCGATCATGCTCCAGGCCGGCGACGCGCTCGGCGTGGACCCGGCCATCACCATCATGGCCGTCTCCTACGGCGACCAGTGGACCAACATGATCCAGCCGTTCTGGGCGATCCCCCTTCTGGCGATCGCCGGCCTGAAGATGCGCGACATCCTGGGGTACACCACGGTCGTGCTGCTCGCGTCGGGGCTCGTCTTCGGCGGCACACTCCTGCTCGTCTCGCTCTGAGCCGGCCGGCCGATGCGGGCCGGGTCCGGACAGACGAAGGACCCCGGGATCACCGGGGCCCTTCGCCTGTCATCACTCGCACCTTCATCACTCGCACCTCGATGAAGTGGTTCCACCGTACGAACCGAGCATGGGCGCAGCCGTCACGCAGCCTGGCAGTTGCCTGGCAATGGCCGCCTCAGCCCAGGGCACCGCCGGACTCGGCCAGGTAGCACGTGCCGCACAGAGACTCGTAAGTCACCTGAACACCGTCGATCGCCACCTGGTCCCCCTCGAACACGAAGTGCTCGGCGCCCGTGGTCGGGTCCACGACCTTGCGCGTGTTGAACACCGCCTTCCGGCCGCACCGGCAGATGGTCTTCAGCTCCTCGAGGGAGTGCGCCAGCTCCAGCAGCCGCGCGGAGCCAGGGAAGGAGCGGGTGCGGAAGTCGGTGCGCAGCCCGTAGGCGATCACGGGGACGCCGTCGAGCACGGCGATGCGCAGCAGGTCGTCCACCTGCGCCGGCTCGAGGAACTGTGCCTCGTCCACGAGCAGACACGCCACGGGCGGAGCCTCCACGTGCCCCACGAGGGCGTCCGGGTCGTCACCGGTGGCGTGCCGGCGGAACAGCTCCCGCACGTCCGCTCCCGCCGGGACGAGGAAGTCCACGGCGCGGGTCACACCGAGGCGGGACACGACGTCGCCCTCCCCCTTCACGTCCACCTCCGGCTTGGCCAGCAGCACCCGCTGGCCGCGCTCCTCGTAGTTGAAGGCGGCCTGCAGCAGGCCCGTGGACTTGCCGGAGTTCATGGCCCCGTAGCGGAAGTAGAGCTTGGCCACGGCTCCGCTCAGCCCTGGGCGCGGCCCTGGTCGGCCTCGATCTGCTCTGCGGCCGTGGGGTCCGAGTCCCGCAGGAAGGTGCGGATGCGCTCGACCTCCTCGGACTCCCCGATCCCGGCGGCCGCGCGGCCCAGCGCGTACAGGGCGCGCAGGAAGCCGCGGTTGGGCTCGTGGGCGTACGGCACCGGGCCGGCGCCGCGCCACCCCGCCCGGCGCAGCGCGTCCAGACCCCGGTGGTAGCCGACGCGGGCGTACGCATAGGAGTCCACGGTCCGGCCCTCGGCCCACGCGTCCTCCGCCATGAGCGCCCACACCAGGGAGGACTCGGGCGCCACCGGCACGATGTCCTCGGGCAGGTCACCTGCCTCGAGCCGGGCCAGCACCTCCGGCTCCTCCGGCAGGCGCGTGGCCGGCGGCTCCATCAGGTTCTTGCCGATCAGGGACTCGGACATGGGATGCCTCTTCTCCTCGCGGACGATGCGGTCGCGGCCGAGTCTATCGACGGCGCCGGACGCCGGACGGATCGCCGTCCCCGCGTCCAGGACGGTCCGGTACCGTAGGCGCAGCGTCCGTCCGCAGCCCCACGCTCCCGGGGCCGGGCCGCCGATGCCGTCGAAGGAGCCTCCATGACCCACCCCGCGCCCGCCCGCCGCCGTGCCCCGCTGGCCGTCGGCGTCGCCGCCCTCGCCCTCGCCCTGGCCGGCTGCGGCTCGGCCGGCCAGTCCGGTGAGCCCGCCTCGTCGACCGCCGCGGCGCCCAGCGGATCGGCGGCCTCGGCCGCGGCCGGCTCGGCCACGGAGAGCCCCACCGACCCCGCGTCCGCCGCGGCGTCCCGCGTCCGTGAGGCCCTCGCGTCGGAGTCCGCCGAGGGCACCCCGCGCGCCGAGCCGCGTCAGGCGTTCGAGACCGTCGGCCCGGGCATCAAGGACGGCGCCGCCACCGAGGCCTGGAAGAACACGGCGGCGGTCCGCAACGACACCGTCTCCGTGATGGACTGCACGCGCGACGTCCTGGACCAGCGCACCCTGGACGCCGTCGCCACGCACATCCCGGACAGCTCGAACATCGAGATCGTGCAGCTGTTCGCCTCGCAGGACGAGACCCACGAGTTCCTCACCTGTGTCTACAACGGCTACTTCGAGTACAGCCCCGGCATGCCCCTGGCGCAGGTCCACTACCAGCACAACCTCGACGGCTCCCGCCTGGAGTGGTGCCAGGAGGAGCCCGCCGCCGTGGCGGACGAGTACACGTTCGACCCGAAGACCGGCAAGGGGCTGCTCGCCCTGCTCCGTCCGGGCATGGTCGGCGGCCAGGACGGCGCCCCCCTGCTGCCCCAGCGCACCGCGTGGGCCTGCTCCGAGGACGGCAGCGAGATGGTCTCCGTGACCATGGGCTCCATGGAGGGCTTCGGGGACGCCAACGGCGGCCTCACCCAGGTGAAGAACTCGCCGGTCGCGCAGAGCACCACCCTCGTCACCGAGACCCGCGACCACCTCGCGGACACCGTGCTGAAGGACGCCGGTGAGTTCCAGGAGGTCATCAAGCTCAGCTCGCCGTTCTTCCTGAACGCGCAGATGGACGAGGAGACCCTGGCCCAGGCCCGGGAGATCCCCACCGGCCGCGTGCCCGACGAGCTGCTGAACAACCAGTCCACGATCGACCGCCCCGAGGGCGCCCCCGGCCCCGTGGCCCCGGGCCAGCCGCCGCGGCCGTTCCAGGGTGCCGCGCGGGAGGCCGCCGAATCCCAGCGGGCCGCGGAGGCGTCCGCCTCGGCGTCGGCCAGCCCGTCACCGACGAAGTCGGCCTCGGCCTCGGCCTCGCCGTCCCCCTCCACGTCCGGGGACTGACGTCCCGGCACGGCGGCGGGGGGGGTGCCCCCGGGGGGGGCGGCCCGCCGGGCGTGGGGCCCGGGGCCGCGGGCGCCCCCCCGCGGGGCGCCCTCCGCG
>NZ_JAGXJK010000459.1:0-237 GCF_019091605.1 Micrococcus sp. GbtcB5 | reverse complement strand
GTCGGCGGCCATGGCGAAGTTCAGGCTGGAGTCGGGGTGACCCTCGTAGGCCTGCTCGGCGATCGGCGGGGCCTGCTGCGGGTCGTGCGCGGCGCCGTCGTGGCCGGCCACGGTCGCCTCGTCGTACTTCAGCTCGCCGCTGAGGACGCGCCGGGCGCGCTCGCCGTCGAGCTCGCCCACCCAGCGGCCCGTGAGGAGCGTGGCCACGGCGTTGCCGGTGGAGGTCGGCAGGGCGCG
>NZ_JAGXJK010000458.1:0-237 GCF_019091605.1 Micrococcus sp. GbtcB5 | reverse complement strand
GACCCGACCACGCATCACCATGACCACGCCGGCGTCGCGACCACCGGGTCCGGCCACCGTGACGACTCGCGCGCCGGGAACGAAGACCACACCATGGAACACGGTGACCACGCCGGGCACGGTCATCACGGCGGTGGGCACGCGGGCCACGGCGACCACGTCGGCCAGTTCCGGCGGCTGGTCTGTGTCAATCTGATCATCGCCATCCCGGTGGTCGCGTTCTCCCCCATGTTCGCC
>NZ_JAGXJK010000457.1:0-237 GCF_019091605.1 Micrococcus sp. GbtcB5 | reverse complement strand
GACGCCCCCGGACGCGTCGCGGTCCGCGGGGCGCAGACGCCGCGCCTCGAGGTCCAGGGCCAGGGTCGCCTCGACGACGTCGTGCGGGTACGTGGTGACGACGACGATCAGGGTGTCCTCCGCGGGACCGGCGTCGGTGACCGCCACGGCGTCCCGGTGCGCACCCTCGGGCCGGGCCGAGCGCGACTTCGAGAACACGAGCAGGTCCGGGTGCGTCGAGGCGTGCAGGGTCAGGTT
>NZ_JAGXJK010000456.1:0-237 GCF_019091605.1 Micrococcus sp. GbtcB5 | reverse complement strand
GCTCGGCCGAACCGGGTCCTGGCGGGAGTGGGTGCTCGTCTCGGTGGTCACCGCGTCCACCGTGGTGCGGGCCGTGCGGCTCGTCCCGCTCGCCGCCCGCGGGGTGGCGGCACTGTTCTGAGCGGCGGCCCCGTCATGACGCGATCCGCCGACCGTCCGCGTCCCCGCCACCGGCGGCACGATCGCCCGCGTCGCAGAAGACGAAGTGCGCGTCCAGCGCCGAGAGCGCGTGGTCCC
>NZ_JAGXJK010000455.1:0-237 GCF_019091605.1 Micrococcus sp. GbtcB5 | reverse complement strand
CGGCGGGAGGGGCCCCCCGGGGCCGGGCGGGCGCCCTCGCGCCCGCCCGACCCGTGGTGGTCGTCCGGCCGGTCGGCGGGGTCAGTGGTCGGCATGGTCCTCCGATTCGTGGGACTCGCCGCCGTGGTACGTCTCGTTGGCGCCGGTGGAGGGCCGGACCACGGAGGTGACCTCGAGGGTGGGGCCGTCCTCCAGCTCGAGGTCGTAGGTCACCTCCTCACCCGGCTCGATCGGGTC
>NZ_JAGXJK010000454.1:0-237 GCF_019091605.1 Micrococcus sp. GbtcB5 | reverse complement strand
GCCCGGCGCGGGTCCCCCAGGAGCTTGAACTGCCCGGCCAACCTGCCGGCCCCGCGCCCGAGGGGGATCCTCTCCCGGGTCAGCGCCACCTTCTCCGGATGGTCGGCGGTGACCTGACACGAATCCAACGGCGTCACACTCATGCCACGACCATACACCTATGCAGATGTGCAGGTATCAGCAGCGGGAGCCACACACGAGAGGTCAGCAGGTTCTGTATGCTCAGCGCATGCTGGC
>NZ_JAGXJK010000453.1:0-237 GCF_019091605.1 Micrococcus sp. GbtcB5 | reverse complement strand
GTCGGCGGCGCCGCGCTGCGCGTCGCCGCGCGGGGCGGGGAGGGGGTTCTGGCTCACCACGCCACCGTATCCCGCCCACCTCCCCCGCCGACGCCCCTCACCGGGATTGCACAGGGGCGTTAGGTTGCCCTAACCTTCCGGAGTTACCTCACGCCAGTGTTTGCTAATGCCGGCCCGGCAGGGCCTACGCATCCTCCGACCGCAGACCCGACCCCCTCCGCCCGACGCCCGCGCGTC
>NZ_JAGXJK010000452.1:0-237 GCF_019091605.1 Micrococcus sp. GbtcB5 | reverse complement strand
TTCATCGAGACGCCGGACCAGCTGACCACCATCGAGGACGTCAAGAAGGACATGGAGGCGGTCGTCCCCATGGACCGGCTCGTCTCCGGCGACGTCGGCTTCGGCAAGACCGAGGTGGCCGTGCGCGCCGCGGTCAAGGCGGTGCAGGACGGCAAGCAGGTGGCCGTGCTCGTCCCCACGTCGCTGCTCGCCCGCCAGCACCACCAGACGATCTCCCACCGGGTCGCCGGCGTCCCC
>NZ_JAGXJK010000451.1:0-237 GCF_019091605.1 Micrococcus sp. GbtcB5 | reverse complement strand
CGGTCGGGGGCGCGCTGGAAGACCGGGGTCACCTCGAGCTTGACGCGGACGTAGAGGCCCACGGCGACCATCACGATCGAGAGCAGGAACGGCACGCGCCACACCCACGTGAGGAACGGGCCGTCGAGCACCGGGTTCGTGGAGTCGTGGCCGAAGCCGAGCCCGAGCGCGAGGAACAGGCCGTTGGCCAGCAGGAAGCCGATCGGCGCGCCGAGCTGCGGCCACATGGCCGCCTGC
>NZ_JAGXJK010000450.1:0-237 GCF_019091605.1 Micrococcus sp. GbtcB5 | reverse complement strand
GGGGCGTGCCCGACCGCCCGCTGGTGCCCGCCCTGGGGCGAGGGGGAGCCCGCCCCCGAGCGGGCGCGCGCCCTGCTCGCCTACGAGCACAAGCCCGGCCGGGAGGAGCTGCTCGAGCTCCTGCGCGCGGGGCGGACGCGCCGCGAGCTGCGCGCGCTCGGCCAAGGACTGGAGGCCTGACCGCCCGGCTGGTCCACCCGCTCAGCCCGCGGTGAGGCCCGCGAGGATCGCGTCGAC
>NZ_JAGXJK010000045.1:0-6225 GCF_019091605.1 Micrococcus sp. GbtcB5 | reverse complement strand
CAGTGGGCAGTTCTGATGGCCACCAGCGGGAAGAAACACTGGCCGCCTATGGGCAGAACTCAATGGCCCTTGACAGATCGCCCCGTCGACGGTTCACCGCATCCTCACGACGGCGCGCATGAACCGGCTGTCGTACGTCGACCGGGCCACGGGCGAACCGATCCGACGGTACGAACATCCACACCCTGGGTCGCTGGTGCACGTGGACGTGAAGAAGCTCGGGAACATCCCCGACGGTGGCCGGTGGCGGTACGTCGGACGACTCCAAGGCGGACGCAACCGCGCCGCCACCCCCGACAAGCCACGCAATCAGTACGGCGGTCCGAAGCTCGGGTACGCGTTCGTCCACACAGTCATCGACGACCACTCCCGCGTCGCGTGCACGGAGGTCCACGATGACGAGACCGCCGTCACAGCATCCCGGGTCCTGCACCGCGCTGTGGAGTGGTTCGCCGACCTCGGTGTCACGATCGAGCGTGTCTTGTCGGACAACGGCGGCGCCTACCGGTCCCACCTGTGGCGCGACACCTGCGAGGCACTGTCGATCACCCCGAAGCGGACTCGCCCGTACCGTCCGCAGACCAACGGCAAGGTAGAGCGCTTCCACCGGACCATGGCCGACGGGTGGGCCTACGCCCGCTGCTACACCAGTGAAGCGCCCTGGGTTTCGTTCCGAGGTCAGGACGCAACGGGCGCTGAGTCCTGGTCGTGAGTGTAGGCCGCCTCGACCTCGGTGGGCGTGCGGTAGCCCAGGGCCTCGTGGAGACGCTGCGTGTTCCACCAGTGCACCCACCCCATGGTGGCCAGCTCGACCACCTCGACGGACTCCCAGATCCGCCGGGAGTGGATGAGTTCGGCCTTGTAGAGCCCGTTCACGCTCTCGGCCAGGGCGTTGTCAAAGCTGTCGCCCACGGTGCCCACCGAGGCGCTCACCCCGACGGTGATCAGCGCGTCGGAGTAGGCCAGGCTGACGTACTGGGCGCCTCGGTCCGAGTGGTGGATCAGGCCCTGCCGCCCGCGGGTAGCGCCGGTGGAGACCAGTGCGTGCTCGAGGGCGAGCAACGGCAGCCCCGCGGTGTGCAGGCTGCCCGAGACCGCCCATCCCACGATGCGCCGGGAGTAGACGTCGGTGATGAAAGCGACGTAGCAGAACCTGCCCAGGATCCTGACGTAGGTGATGTCAGCGACCCACAGCTGGTTCGGCCGCTGGGCGGTGAAGCAGCGCTCGACGAGATCAGGACGAGCATCCGGCTCACCTGCCGGCCCCGTGGTGATCGGCGTGCGGCCGCGCCGAACCCCTTCCACGCCGGCGAGCTTCATCAGCCGGGCGACCTGGTCACGGCCGATCTCCCACCCGGCGCGGGCCATCGCGTGGTGCATCTTCCGGACCCCGTAGACGCCGTAGGTCTCCGCATGGATCCGCTTGAGCTCCTCGATGAGGATCGTATCGCGCAGGGCCCGAGCGGAAGCCGGTCGACTCTTCACGGCCCGGTAACCGCGGGAGGTGATGAACCCACATTCCGTCGCACGCAGGGTGCGACAGATGGCCTCGACCCCGAATTGATCGCGGTGTTCGTCGATGAACGCGATCATCTCGTCGTGGGGCGGTCGAGTTCCCTGGCGAAAAAAGCCGAGGCGGCCTTGAGGATCTCGTTCGCCCGCCGGGCCTCGGCGAGCTCTCGCTTGAGCCTGCGGATCTCTTCGGCCGGACTCTCGCCTGCAGGCACTGGTGCTGCCTCGTGGCCGTGGCGGTGGCACCACATCCGCAAGGTCTCTTCGCTGATATCGAGTTGCGGGGCTACCGCCCGGATGGAATGCGAACGGGGCCCTCCCTGCGTGGCTTGGCGTTCCAGGACCATCCTGACCGCGCGCTCACGCAGCTCGGGCGTGTACTTCTTGGGCATGTTCCGATTCTCCTTCGTTGGGATCGGAACGAAACCCAGGGCGCTTCATGCCTCCCACGACCGGTGGCTACGACGTCGCTGGGCCGGTGAGGTCCTGCAGCTGATCACCCCCGGCGGAACCCGCCCTCGGAGTCGATGACCTGCCCCACGATCCATCCACCGGCCTGGGTGACCAGGAACTCGATCAGCCGGGCCGGGTCTTCCGGCTCTCCGAACCGGCCCAGCGGGAACGCCGCCTTGATCTCATCCAGGCGGTCGGGTCGGTCCGTGGTCTCCAGGTCCAGGTATCCCGTGTTCACTGGGCCCGGGTTCACGGCGTTGAGCCGGATGCCGGCATCGATCAGCTCATCGGCCACCGTGGGCACCAGGCCGGCGAGCATCGCCTTCGCACCGGCGTAGGCGACCTCGCCGCGCATCGGCCCCCTGGCCTGACCCGAGGTCAGCCAGATCACCCGCCCGTCCTCACCCTCGAACCGGTTGGCGAAGTGCTGGGTGAGCAGCAGCACGGACTGGGCATCGATGCGCCAGTGCTGCTCGAGGGTCTGCGGGGTCATCTCGGCCAGGGTGCCGTCCCCGCCGGACCGGGCGTGGTTGGCCACCAGGATCTCAACGGACGGCCCAGCCCAGTCGATGACGCGGGCGGGCTCATCCGGGTCGGCGAAATCGGCGTCGGTGTGCTCCAGCGTCGCACCGTCCACGAGCTCGGCACGCAGCTCAGCCATCACGGTCTCGACGTCGTCGGCGCCCCAGGGTTGACCGGCGTCGTGCGGGGTGTGGTGGACCAGGCGCAGGCTGGCCCCGGCACGGGCGAGGCGCCGGGCGACGGCGAAGCCGATGCCCTTGCGGCGGCTGACGCCGGTGATCAGGGCTGTCCGTCCCGTCAATGTGGTCATGGCAGGGACACTACCAAGCGAGCCATACGCCGTCACCCCACCTCAACGTGAGGTGTGTGGCCTCTCGTGAGGCCCGTGACTGATCGTCAGCCAGGACCGGCTCGGCTGACGCGGGACGCAGGCGCGCGGAGGGCTCCGGGCAGCGGTCGCTGGGCGAAAGCAGGCGGTCTCGAGGAGTTCCTCGAGTCCGCCTCAGGCAGACCTGCTCGGCCTTGACCGGGCACATCACCCTCCGTGAGCGAGGGCGACGACCCAGCCGGTGCACGACGCCAGCACGACGCCCAGGACAGCGAACGTGATCTGCAGGCGCAGGCGCATGCACAGCACAGCCACGAACTCGCGGATGAAGGCGCTGGGCACGAAGTAGCGCGCGGTCGGGGCACCGATCACATCCGCGTCGATCCCGAGGCTCCGGGACAACAGCGCGGTGCGGGGCACGTGGTAGCCGTTCGTGACCACGAGCAGCTGCCCGTCCCGGTCCGGCCGGTGCACCCCCAGCAGCTCCCGACTGAACCGCAGGTTCTGCTCGGTGGTGGCCGCCCGGGTCTCCGGCAGCACCGCGCCCGCAGGGATGCCGTGCTCGACCAGGTACTCCCCCATGGCCTCCCCCTCACTGCGTGGCTCGTCCGGACCCTGCCCACCGGAGGGCACGATCACCAACCCCGCCTCAGGCCCGCCCCGTCGTGTCAGGGCGTCGGCGCCACGGTCCAGGCGACTGGCCAGCAACGGCGGCACGCGCCCGTCGATCAGGCCGGAGCCGAGGACGACGATCCCGGCCGGGCCCGGCCGCGGCGCACGGTGCTCATAGAGCCGGGCGAACACGTAGAACACCAGGAACTGCGAACCCAGCACCGTCGCGCCGAGAAAGATCAGCACCGCCGCCCCGACGCCGACGGGGTGGGCGGTCGCCACCAGGACGACGGCGGCCACCGGCGCGATGATCAGGGCCAGGCCGGCCAGCAGGGACAGCGAGTTGCCCAGCGACCGGCCCTCCCGGGTCAGCATGTGCATCCCGTTGCGGATCAGGATCACGGCCAACGCCACCACCGAGAAGGGCACCAGCAGGGCGCCCAGTGGCAGGACGAGGGCTACCGGCACGCCAAGGTACGCACTGATCTCCAGCAGCGCCCAGAACCCGAACCACGCCCCCACCAGGGCCAGCGCGGCGATGCGCAGCCGCCGAGGCTCCTCGGCCCACATGCGGCGGGCCGCCCAGATGCAGGCGGTGGCGAGGAGTGCACTGATCATCCGGCCACCGTCCTGTCCGGCCGCAGGGCCAGCAGGGCGCCGGTCATGCGGTGGCCACGGAGCGGCGCAGGGCCGGTGCGGTGACGTCCACTCCGGCGCGCACGAGCAGCACTCCTGCCGCCAGGGTGCCGACCACCACGAGCAGGCTCAGGGGGGCGAAGAGCACGCTGGCACTGATCAGCGGGGCCCCGGTGATCATCGCGGCGCCGACACTGACGACCATGACGGTGCCCAGGGCGAGCATCACGCTGGTGCGGCGCATCGCGTGGATACGCTGCACCGGCATGCCCGCGTAGGACAGCCCGCGGTGCAGCTCGGCCCGGTCCACGACCTGGGCCGACTGGTTCAGGGCCACGGAGCAGGCGGCCAGCACGAAGGAGATCAGCACGGTCACCAGCACCCCGGTGCGCAGGTCCTGCATGAGGATCAGCTCCTCCGGCCGGGAGACGGTTGCCTCGCCCTGGGTGGCCAGGCTCAGCCCAGCACCGGCCATCACGCCCACATAGGTGGTCACGGACAGCGCCCCGACCTGCTGCCACGCCTGCCGTGGGGCGTCCAGGACGGTGCGGGCGGCCACGAGCGCCTCGGGGGTGCGGGCCCGGCGCAGCCGGAGCTTCGCACGGAGGCTGAGCACCCAGGGCCCGAGCAGATGCAGGGCCAGCAGCGGCACGGCCAGGGCTACCAGGACCACGGCGATCGCGATGCCCATGTCCGCGGAGCCACGCGCAGCGGCGATCATCAGCTGCCCGCCGAGCACCAGGGTCCCGAACACGAGCAGCCGCACCCAGTGGACGGCCTGCGCGCGCTGCCGGGTGCGCACCCCCAGCGGGGTGATCGCGATCCGGCGCAGCCCGGTGAGCGAGGACACGGCGGCGACCAGGGTCAGGCCGGCGAGCACGGCCAGCACACCGGGCACCCCGATCCACTGGGCTGGCACGCCGATCCGTCCGCCGGCGAACGGCAGCAGCCCGATCAGGGGTATCAACACCGCCCACCCGACGACGCCGACCAGCGCCCCGACGGCGGCGAGCACCGTGGCCTCCACCACGGCCAGACCGGTCAGGGTGGCGGTCGAAGCGCCGATCAGGCGCAGGGAGGAGAGCCGCTCGTCCCGGCGGCGGGCCAGCAGCCGGGCGGCGGCCCCGGCCAGGGAGGCCAGCGGGAGCACGAGCAAGGCCAGGGCGATGCTGGAGAGGACCTTGTAGAACGCGCCCATCTCCCCCGGGATGGTCCAGAAGAAGTGCACGCCGCCGGCCACGGCGAGGGTGAGCGCGGAGGCCACGGCGAAGGCGGTCACCGGCAGCACCCAGATGGCGCGGTCCCGGAAGAGACGGCGGACGAACAGGCCGATCACGGACAGGTTCATCAGCGCACCGTCCCCTCGGAGGCCGGCTGCGCCGGCCGCTGGGCGGTGTCGGACTCGATCCGCCCGTCCCGGACCCGGACAAGGCGGGAGCACGCGGCCGCCACGGACGGGTCATGGGTGACCACCACCAGGGTCCGCCCGCGGGAGACGGTGGAGGAGATCAGGCTGGCCAGCACCGCGTCGGAGGTGTCCGAATCCAGGGCCCCGGTGGGCTCGTCGGCGAACACGACGTCGGGCTCCACGGCCTGGGCGCGGGCGATCGCCACACGCTGGCGCTGACCGCCGGAGAGCTCGCCAGGGCGGCGGTCTCCCATGCCGGCCAGTCCCAGGGACTCGAGCCACTGGGCGGCGGTCTGCTCCGCGGCCTTCCGGTGAGCGCCGTTGAGCATCAACGGCATGGCCACGTTCTCCCTGTTGTTGGCCATGAGGTTGTTGACGCTCACGCAGTGACGTCGTGCGCCTGGGCTGCGCCGAGCATCGTGCTATCGTGAACACGTTCAGTGAACGCGTTTATCGAAGGGCGACGGATGACGGTCTCAGTGCGTCAGCAGCTCAAGCAAGCAACGCAGCTTCGCGTCCTGGAAGCGGCGAGCCGGTTGTTCCGGAAGCGAGGGTTCGCCGCCACAACGGTGCGAGACATCGCTGAGGCAGCTGGCGTCAGTGCCGGGACGGTGATGGCCGTCGGTGACAAGAACGCGCTGCTGGTGCAGGTGTTCGACACGATGGTGGCGGACGAGCATGCCCAGCGAGCCGGCGCAACCCCTCAGTCGACCGGCGACGCCCCTGACACCTGCGTGAAGCGCCTGGGCGTTCT
>NZ_JAGXJK010000449.1:0-237 GCF_019091605.1 Micrococcus sp. GbtcB5 | reverse complement strand
GCGGTGAAGTCCACGGCCCGGTAGTTGTTGCCGTTGTCCGTGATCACCCTGTCGATCCGGATGCCGTGGGCGGCGAAGAACGCCCGCGCCCGGCAGAAGAAGCTCACGGTCGTAGCTGCCCGCTCATCGGGCAAGGCTTCGGTGTAGGCCAGGCGGGTGAACCCGTCGATCGCCGAGTGCAGGTAGGTGTAGCCGACCCGTCGGCCAGGCCCGCGCTTGGCTGCTCGCGCGTTCTCG
>NZ_JAGXJK010000448.1:0-238 GCF_019091605.1 Micrococcus sp. GbtcB5 | reverse complement strand
AGTCGGCCGCCTCTGCCAGTTGGGCCACGGGGGCGTGGCGCGCCCGTGGACGCGGGCCCGGGTGCGGACGACGCCGGGCCCGCCCGATGCGCTCGGACGGGGCCGGCGGGCCGCTGGCTGCGGGGTCAGCCCTTCGGGGGCTCGGGGGCCCGCTGCCGCTCGGAGCGGCCGGGCTCGGGCTCGGCGCCCGCGGCGCGGCGGGACGGGGTGGACGGGGTGGCCAGGCCCGCCACCGGGG
>NZ_JAGXJK010000447.1:0-238 GCF_019091605.1 Micrococcus sp. GbtcB5 | reverse complement strand
CGTCAGGCGCACGCCTGGGCCACGCGCGCCAGAGCCGGGCCCGGGCGGGGCGGGCCGCCAGACCGGCGGGACGACCTCGCCGTGGCCCAGGGCCCGCAGGGCCGCGCGGAGGCGGGCGGCGGCGACGTCCAGGTCCGCCGGATCGGGGGCGTAGTCCACGCGGGCCAGGTCGAAGTCGGCGAGCGCGGTGGTGGGCCACACGTGCACGTGCAGGTGCGGGATCTCATAGCCCGCGATC
>NZ_JAGXJK010000446.1:0-238 GCF_019091605.1 Micrococcus sp. GbtcB5 | reverse complement strand
GGACTTCCTGGACCGCCAGGCCACGGAGCGACCCGACCCCGGCCTCTTCGCGATGCCCGACGCGCAGCACCAGTGGCCGGTCGTCTCCGCCCGGGTCGCCCGCGATCGCGTGCGGGCCCTGGCCAAGGGGCTCATCGCCGCCGGGATCCAGCCCGGGGCGACGGTCGGTCTCCTGGCCTCCACCCGCCTGGAGTGGCCTCTGGTCGACTTCGCCATCTGGTATGCCGGCGCGGTCCCC
>NZ_JAGXJK010000445.1:0-238 GCF_019091605.1 Micrococcus sp. GbtcB5 | reverse complement strand
CATTCCCTCCAAACAGTCAGCTTACCGCACCCCTTCCTTCTCGCCAGTCATTAAACTCCCGCAAGAGGTCAACGTAGCGGGCGTCAGTCAACTCAACCTTCATTACCGAGTCAATATTCACAGACCCCAAGTCGAGAATCCAAAAATCCTCACGCCTTACAAGACGGCCAGTCTCGACCAAAAATTCATGGGCTTCACGAGAAGCACGTCCCTTGTTCAGAACGGAAGCCATCGCACC
>NZ_JAGXJK010000444.1:0-238 GCF_019091605.1 Micrococcus sp. GbtcB5 | reverse complement strand
AGTAGAAAGTACTAGTGCCGTTTGTATCTTTGGTTAAGGGATTGGAATTTTTGCACTTGCACTTTACAAAGGCGGCAGCTTCATTGAGAGAAAACTCGATGAAGCTGAACAACTAGAAAAAGAGGTGAGTACGATTGGGAATAGAAAACAGAGTCCTTCCGGAGCATTTAGCAGCAGCAGAGAAGTTAGAAAAAGAGCTTAGAGAATGCATCCAAAATCAAGACATTTTATATAAACA
>NZ_JAGXJK010000443.1:0-238 GCF_019091605.1 Micrococcus sp. GbtcB5 | reverse complement strand
GGCGGGGGTGGTGACCTCGGAGCCGTCCACGTCGACCGGGCGGTCCCACGAGGCCGGCGAGGAGAGCGCGTAGGCCGGCGAGGCCAGCGCGGCCGCGAGGTGACGGCGGGGGGAGTGCAGGCGCAGCCGCACCTCGTGCTCTCCGCGGGCCTCGACGCCGGCGAAGGCGGGGTCCGCGTCCCCGGCGTATCCGGCGGAGGGCGAGGCGAACGAGGAGGGCGGGGCGACGGTCCCGTCC
>NZ_JAGXJK010000442.1:0-238 GCF_019091605.1 Micrococcus sp. GbtcB5 | reverse complement strand
CCCGGTCCGGCCATGTGCGTCAGCACGTGCAGCCCACGGACACCGAGGAGCGCCAGCGCGCCTTCTACGAGGCCCATGGATTCCGTGAGCCCCGTGACGTGGAGGGCGACGAGCTGCGCGCCTTCGTGCGCTTCCAGTCCCGGGACGGCTGAACCCGGCGCCCAGGTCGGCACGGCCCGCGGGCGCCCGCCGCGCCCCCGCCGGACCTCAGGTCCGGCCGACGAACCACCCGCGCAGG
>NZ_JAGXJK010000441.1:0-238 GCF_019091605.1 Micrococcus sp. GbtcB5 | reverse complement strand
GTTCTCGTAGTGCTCGGCCGGGCAGACCATGGCGTGGCCCTCGTGGTCGCCGAACCCGTCTACGGCGATCAGCACGATCAGGTCCTCGTCCTGGTAGACGGTGTCCCCGGGCTCGCAGCGGTTGCCCGGGTCGGAGACGTCGCCGGCCACGAGCCCGCAGAACGGGCAGACGTAGCCCTCCGGGGCGTGGGAGACCGGGGCGGGCGCGGTCACCGGTCCGGCCCCTCGTCGTGGTCCT
>NZ_JAGXJK010000440.1:0-238 GCF_019091605.1 Micrococcus sp. GbtcB5 | reverse complement strand
GAAGCGGTCCGGGTCCGTGGTGGACAGCGAGCGGCCGCCGACCAGGACGTTGGCCTGCTCGACCGCCTTGGCGACGGTGTGCGTGCCGGGCCGCACCCGCGAGGCCGCGGCCCCAGCGGTGTCCACGGCACGACGCGGGGCGGGCAGGGCCCCCGGGGTGAGCACCCAGCCCGAGGCGCGCAGGGCGGCGAGGACGAGGCGGCAGACCACGTCGTGGTCGAGGTGGCCGGCGGCGGTG
>NZ_JAGXJK010000044.1:0-7022 GCF_019091605.1 Micrococcus sp. GbtcB5 | reverse complement strand
CTGTCTCTGAGCTGTCTAAGGGAAATCGTCTTACCAGTCGAATCGAGGAGTATTTTGCGGCGGAAAGTATCAATGGCGGTCGATTCAACCACTATGCGCCTGCGGGCGCTCTGATGCGCGGGGCGCTCGGAAAGACCGCACTAGCCCCATCGACGCTGGATCATGCGGAGAAGTTGATGCGGCGGATCAACTCCTTCCTGCCCGTGGACTGATCCCTCGCTGGGAGCTGCCCCGCACTGAAGACGCCGCTGGCCGCCTCTTCCCGGCCGGCGGCATCCTTCGTGGCCGCTAGGTGCGTCCTGGGCGGGGTGGACCCGGCTGGCGTCCTTCTCAATCGGTTGCAGTGGAAGGTAGGTTGGCCCGTTTAACCGGGTATACCCACTAGGCGCATGTGTCAGAGCCAGTTGGGTGCTGCTGGAGAGAGGTGCCAGGGTGCGATCTTGCTTGACAGGGTTGCCCATCATCGCGCTCGACGGATTCGTCGATCCGGCCTTCTCCAACCGCGCGCTGGCTCGCTTACCCGTTGGGCTTGGCCTCGGATTCATGGACGTCATTCTGGAGTAGCGCGATGATCTGCTTTGCGGTTTCACTCCGGTGGTCCTGTGAGATGGGCCTGCTTCCGATCAGGTCGTTGACCCAGAGCCCGTCAGCAGCGAGCAGGGCGAGCGAGGTCATCTGGTCGCGCTCAGCTTCGTCTCGTTCGCTACGTCCGGTCCATCGGTCGATGAGGTCTTCCCAGATCGCCTTGTGCTGGGTGTGCTGGCTGTCGAGAATCATCTGGAACTCGGCGCGGGAGGCGGCTGTCGAACAAGTGAGTATGTAGGCGGTCAGGCGCTCCATCGGCGTTGCCTCAGCGGTCGGCTTTCCACAGGCGATCTCTAACTGCCGCTCCCAGTGATCAGCGAGTCTCTGGTGGATCGCAGCGATCAAGTCGTCTCGTGATGGGAAGTGGTAGATGATCCCGGCCCTGGTGATCCCTGCAGCGGCCGCGACAGAGTCAAACGTGACTGCTGTGATCCCGTCTTCCTCGATCACTTGGATCGCGGCGTCGAGGATCATGGTCTTCTTGCTCTCACGCACCATCATGCGCCCCTCCGATTGGTTCAGTGGTTTTCGGCGTACTCCATTGCCTCGCTGCCGCGCCCGTAAGCGCGGAGCAGCCGATTGGTCAGAGCGGCTCCACTAGCCAGCATGACAGCGAGGACGATCATCGTGACCAAATAGGCCGTGTCGTAGGCGGAGGTGGCGGCTGCGATCACGTCGAGATCTCCGTCGGCGATCCCGAGGGCATCGGCAATGCTCTCCCCCGCTGCGGCGGGAGTGCCATCCGGGAGTCGGACGACTGTGGCGTAGACGAAGGTCAGGAGGCTCCCGAGGAGTGCTACAGCCGAGAGGGAGCCCATCTCATAGGAGACTTCTTCGATCGAGGCCGCCATGCCGGCCTTTCGCGGAGGCGCGTTGCCCATAATGGCGGCGGAAGCGACGGCGAAGGTGCCGCCCAGGCCGAAGCCGGTCACGATGAAGCTGACGACCAGCAGGGGTAGTGATCCGTTCGCAGAGGCCAGCACGGCGAGAGCTAGTCCTAGGGCGGCGATGGCGAGGCTGCCGGAGATAATGATCCGCAGGCCCACGATGTGCAGGATCGCGGCCCCTAGGACACCAGAGGGCAGGGCGCCAAGCGCGATGGCTGCGACTAGCAGGCCTGCTTGCAGGGGGGTGAAGCCCTCGACGAGCTGGAAGCGCTGTGTGGTCGCGAGCTGGGCGCCAGCGATGGTGAACATCGCGAAGAAGGCTGCCAGAGAGCCGCCAGCGAAGGCGCGGTTGCGGAAGATGGAGAACTCGATGAGTGGTTCTTCCAATCGGCCCTGGCGTCGCACGAAGAGGACGAACCCGATGACTGCTGACGCCAGCGCCCCTGCGATCAGAACCCAGTTCTGTGGAATATGGGCCAGTTCCTTGATGACGAGCACGGTGCCCACCAGCCCGACCATCGCATAGAGGGATGAGACGAGATCCCACTTCTTCGACGGATCGGGGGGATGGTTGTGCGGCGCGATGATTGCGGTCGCCACAAGTGCGATGGCAACAACGGGGACATTGATGAGGAAAACAGATCCCCACCAGAACCGTTCGAGAAGGGCGCCGCCGAGAATGGGTCCGAGCGCTGCCCCCGCGATCGACAGGCTCCCCCAGATGGCGATGGCGATGTTGCGCTCACGAGGATCGTCGAACGCGAGGCGGATCAGAGCAAGCGTGGCGGGCATCATCGCTGCGGCCCCCACAGCGAGGAGTGCCCTGGCGCCGATCAGGAAGGCAGGGTTGGGCGAGAATGCCGCTGCCAGTGATGCGGCACCGAAGATCCACAGGCCGACGACGAACATTCGGCGGTGGCCGATGCGATCGCCCAGTGTGCCTGCTCCCAAGAGGAGGCCAGCCATGACCAGGGGGTAGGCGTTGATGATCCACAGTGTCGAGGATCCGGACGCGCCGAGGTCTGCGGTCAACGTAGGCAAGGCGGTGTAGAGGATCGAATTGTCGAGGGTGATGAGTAGCAGGCCGGCCCCCACGGTCATGAGCAGCCACCACCGCCGCGGCGATGATCCAACGTCGTTCACTGTTGTACCCCTGTCCTCTGCCTGTAGTCGCATCAACGAAACTATACTAACAGGTTAGTAAAGTAAACGTCAACGCTCCGACAGAGGGATGCCTCACGATCCAGCTGGGTGTTCATTGCCCCATCCCGGCGTCAAGCCGGGTATACCCCTTTACACACCCTGCCCGGCCACGAGACCATCACGTCAGAGACGGTCCCAAACCGGGCCGTTAGACAGAAGTGTCGGAAGGTCTAAAACGTGGTTGGACAGACCGTGGCCTACGTGCGGGTCAGCTCGGCCGAGCAGAACCTGGATCGTCAGCTCGAGGCGGTGGGGGAGTGCGACCGCGTCTTCCAGGACAAGATCAGCGGCAGCTCGAGGGCCAAGCGCACGGGGTTGGCGGAGCTGATGGCCTACGTGCGGGAGGGGGACCTGGTGAAGGTCGCCTCGATGGACCGGCTCGGCCGGGACACCCGGGACCTGTACGCGATCGTGGACGAGCTCACCGACAAGGGGTGCGCGGTGCAGTTCGTGTCAGAGCGGATCACCGTGGACAAGTCCGGCACCTCCCCGGTGGACGGGCTCATGCTGGGCATCCTGGCGGCGTTCGCTGAGTTCGAGCGCCGGCGGATCAAGGAGCGTCAGGCCGAAGGCATCGCCCTAGCCAAGGCCCGCGGCAAGTACGTCCAGGCCCCGAAGCTCTCGGACACCGACGTGGAGCAGGCGCGCGTGATGATCGAGATGGGGATCCCGAAGGCCGAAGTGGCGCGCGCGTTCGGGGTGAGCCGGCAGACCCTGTACACCTCGTTGCGCCGGCAAGCCTCTGACTGAACCCCGTCCTCGGCCGCCGGCGTCTCTTGAGTTTCTGTTTCAGTACGCGGGCGCGGCCTTGTACAGGGATTCAGCGTCTTGGGCTGCGTGGACGCCGGCTTGGACGACGTCGTTCTTCATGTCCAGCACCCGCAGCTGGCCGTCGATCTCAGCGACGGCCTCGATCCGGCCGAATGCGTCCCCGTGGGCCTGGGCGTACTCGGCCAGGCCCCGCAGCTTGGGCAAGGCGTCGGCCAGGTGCGTGCCGTGGGGGTCCACGATGTCTGCGCGGATCGTGCCGTCCTGGTTGGCGTGGAAGAACACGAAGTCCGGGCGCAGGGCCTGCCACTGGCCGGTGCCGTCCTGGAACGGGATCGCCAAAGACTGCTTGGAGGCCCGGGAGGGGTTGCGGTACCAGCCCCGGAAGGAGGGCTCGGCGGCTTCGGAGTCCAGCACCTGCCGCTCCCAGTCGTTCAGATCCACAGGTGCGGTGCCGTCCTCGGCGGCCATCAAATGCAGAGTGCGGGTCGGCAGAGGACGCTCGCTGCCATCAGGGAGGCGCTCCTGCTGGTCGGCCTGGGTCAACTTCGGGCGGGTCAGGTCCACACGTTCAGGCCGACGGGTCATCTCCCGCACCCGGTCGTACACTGCCTGGCGCTCATCGGTCAGGCCGTTGATCTGTACGCGGTACTGGCTTAGCCAGTCCTGCACGAGCTTGTCGGCCTTGGCCTCCAGGTCGGCGACGACCTCGGAGGTGCGGGCCAGGGAGGCGATGATGATGTCTCCTTCGCGCAGGTCGAGCTCCTCTTCGTCCTCGGGGACGATGTGATCGATGTAGGCCCCGGCGATCCAGCCGGTGAGGGTGCGGGCCGCCGCGGCAGCGGCCTCCTCGATGGCCCGGTCATCGGCCAGCAGTTCCAGGCTGGTGGTGTTCAGGGTTGTGGTTCCCAGCCGGCCGGTCAGCCGCTGGGCCGACAGGGTGAGCACATCCTGGCGGGCCGCGGTGATCTGCTCGGAGTACTGCGCCCTGCATCCGTCCAGGAGCTTGCACATTGTGTGCGCGGCGGTCTTGACCGCCCCGGGCAGCAGCTCGTCGTGGGAGAGGGCGTTGGCCAGGATGTCCAGGCGCTTGAGCGGTTTGGTGGCGCCCTGGGGGATGTTCATCGAGGGCAGGGCGTCGAACACCGCCCACACGTCTTCTCCCACCGCCGGGTTCGGTGTCAGGGTGACCGGGTCGAACAGCACCCGCCGGGCGGCTGCGCTGGCGGGGTCGGAAGTGGTGTCGTCCATGTCGGACTGTCCGCGCATCAAGGTCTGGGCGATGGCGGTGGAAGTGGTCTTGTCGAAGTGGGGCAGGAAGCAGTCGATGGAGTTGAGCACCTCGTTGCCCGGGATGCGTCGGGCCAGGGGGGTGCGGACCATCCGGCCCAGCAGCTGGTGGACGTAGGTGGCGTCCTTGTAGGTGCGGAAGGACATCAGCACCTCCGCCCGGGGGCAGTCCCAGCCGGTGGAGATCGCCTCCATGGCCAGCAGCACCCGGATGTGCGTGGTTTCCTGCACGCGCTGCGGGGCGATGTAGTTGACGATCTGGCCGGGCAGGTGCCGGTCGGTGTGGGTGCCGAAGACGTGGGCGATGTCCTGGGGCCGTAGCTCGGGCCACTCCTGGTGGATGACATCCAGGATTCGCGAGAGGTGCTCGTCGCTGGGTTTGTCGGCGACCTGCACGACTAGTAGCGGCACCA
Source organism: Micrococcus sp. GbtcB5 (assembly GCF_019091605.1). NCBI lineage: Bacteria > Bacillati > Actinomycetota > Actinomycetes > Micrococcales > Micrococcaceae > Micrococcus > Micrococcus sp. GbtcB5. The sequence continues at coordinate 1,876 of NZ_JAGXJK010000044.1, read as the reverse complement.
CTGGGTTCGGTTCGCCCTGTTCGGCGGCGTAGGCGGCCCAGGCTCTGGTGGAAGCCTTCGTGCGGGCCACGGCCTCGCGCAGCAGCGTGGTGTCGAAGGCGCCGGCTTCCTCGGGGATGGTGAGGACCACATCGTCCTTGAGCAGCCCGGAGGCTTGCACGAGCGCGGGGTCGACCTGCACGGGGGAGAGCGCGTCCCGGTCGGTGGCGTGGGCCATGGCTTGAGTGAAGCGTTCCACGGTGGCGGAGATCCCGAGCACGATCGGCATGGCCGGGGCCAGGGCGGTGCCGTTGATCAGGCGCTGGACGATGGTGGCCCGTTCCTGGTCGTTCTTCTTGGTGGTCTTCATGCCCCGGTGGGCCTCGTCCAGGATGAAGTACAGGGTTCGTCCGGGGGTGGCCACGGTGTTGGCGATGACGTCGTAGATGGTCCGCTGGGCCATGTCGGGGGCGGCCATCACCGGGGTGGCGGCGTTGGCGGGGTCCGCGGCTCCGCGCACCAGGCGGGCTCCTTCACGCAGCTTCTGGGCGTTGAGGAAGTACACCTGGCCGGGGGCGAAGGTGGTCTCGGCGAAGGAGTTCTCCACGGTGCGCAGCCGACCGTCGAGCTCGGAGGAGGCGGCATGGATCCGGGCGCGGGACTGATCGTTCAGGTCCGGGTCGTCGGAAAACCAGAGCACGGTGGCCCCGGGGTCGGGGGCGATGTCCTCGGTGTACTGGTCGGAACTGAAGAACAGGGCCTCGATGATGGCCGCGGCCATCACCGTCTTGCCGGCCCCGGTCGCCGCGGCCAGGGAAAACTGGGACAGGACGCCGTCGTCTTGGTAGTTCTTCCTGGCCCGATGCAGCCGGTTCAGGACCTGCTCGACAGCCTGCACCTGGTAGTCCTTGAGGGTGTAACGCATGGGGGTCAGGCCCTCCGGTTGATCTGGAAGTTGTGCAGGTAGGACTCGTACAGGCGCACCGGCGTGGTGTGTTCGGGCAGCTGTCGGGCCACGGACTGGAAGGCCACCTCGGAGTCGGTCACGACGAACGCCATCCCTACCTGGGGGGCGGCCTCTAGGGCGGCCAAGAACTCGGGGGCGTGGTCCATGTCCTCGAGCACCCCATAGGCCTGTGCCACATCCCAGCCGCGTTCCGGAAGGCTGGAGATGATGCGACCGCGAGAGCCGGCCTTGAGCCAGAGCATCGGCGCAACCCGGGCGAAGGCACGGTTGCGGCGCACCTGCCGGGGCGCCTCATAGGTCAGGGTGAAGAACGCCGCGTTCTCCTCGAAGCCATCGGCCATGGGGAACTCGTCAGTAAATTTGTATGCGCCCTTGATCGGATCCCCGGCCGGGGTCCTGCCGGTGATCGCAGCGGTTACGCGGGGCTTGGTGACGTAGTCGCAGATGCCCCACTGCTCCCACTCCGGGTCCCCGGGACGAAGCCCCTTCTTCCGCAGGCGCTTCTGCTCCTCTGCGGACACCTCGTTGTTCGTCACGCTGATGCACTGACGGCGCCCACCATCCTGCTTGTTCAGACGCATGACGGCATGAGCTGTCGTGCCCGAGCCGGAGAAGAAGTCGAGTATCACGGCTTCAGGCTTGTTCTTTACGAAGAATCTTAGAGCGTCTTCCACCGCATACAAAGACTTAGGAAAGGTGAATTGATGGGCGGGGATTAATGCACGGATTATGCTACTTCCGTGATGACCGGCGTCGTGCGCCTTGATTCGCCATACATCTGTCGGTATAAACGTTGCCTCATAGCCGTTTGAGTCGGTGATGACTGAGCCATCAGAGCGTCTCCCTGACACAGGGAACTGACCAGACTCGATTTTCGCCCGCTCACCGCGCTTCAGGTAGTAAAGCGTGGTCTGGTCGCCCCGCCAGCGG
>NZ_JAGXJK010000439.1:0-238 GCF_019091605.1 Micrococcus sp. GbtcB5 | reverse complement strand
ATCGAGGAGCGACGTCGGCGGGCGGCCGGTGCCGCCGGATTCGGCGCCCCGCGGTGCCAGCCCTGGGCTGGGCGCCGTGTCCGAGACCCGCCGCGCCCGCCCGGGCGTCGACCCCGTGCCGACGCCGCCCTCCGACGTGCCGCGGGGCCCGGGGGGCCGGGACGCGCTCGTGCGCCGCCGCGTGTACCGGACGCCCCTGCTGCGCCGCGTGGTCTACGCGGTGGTCTTCGAGCTGCTC
>NZ_JAGXJK010000438.1:0-238 GCF_019091605.1 Micrococcus sp. GbtcB5 | reverse complement strand
CCCGCCCGTGCCGGGCTCCTCGACGGCGTCCGCCGCACGGTCCACGTGCAGGGGCAGGACGCCCTGCCCGGGCTTGGTGAAGGGGCGCAGCACGAAGCCGGCCACGTCCATGCGGCCCGGGGGTCGGCCGATGCCGACGCGCACGCGGGCGTAGTCCTTCGTGCCGAGTGAGGCGGTGATGGACTTCAGGCCGTTGTGGCCGCCCTCTCCCCCGCCGCGCTTGAGGCGCAGGGTGTCG
>NZ_JAGXJK010000437.1:0-238 GCF_019091605.1 Micrococcus sp. GbtcB5 | reverse complement strand
CGAGCAGGAGCGGGTCGGGTGGGACCACGCGCTCTCGGCGCTGGACGCGCACTTCGCCTTCTGCGACGCGGGCGATCGTGCCGCCGGTGGCGAGGACGCGGACGGTCGGCGGATCGCGCCATGACGGGGCCGCCGCTCAGAACAGTGCCGCCACCCCGCGAGCGGCGAGCGGGTCGAGCCGCACGGCCCGCACCACGGTGAACGCGGTGACCACCGAGACCAGCACCCACTCCCCCCC
>NZ_JAGXJK010000436.1:0-239 GCF_019091605.1 Micrococcus sp. GbtcB5 | reverse complement strand
ACCCTGGACGTCGAGTTCAAGCGACGGCTGGGGAAGGTCGACCTCTACCAGGCCGTCGTCTGCATGGCGAACGGGACCGGGGGCCTGATCCTCGTCGGTGTCGACGACGACGGCACCGGCGTCGGGGCGACGGGGGACCACGGCGGCCCTGTGGACGCAGACCGCTTGGCTGGACGCATCCAGAACGGGATCGAGCCACCCTTTGGCGTGGGCGTCGGGGTGGGCCCCCGGGGGGGCAA
>NZ_JAGXJK010000435.1:0-239 GCF_019091605.1 Micrococcus sp. GbtcB5 | reverse complement strand
TTACCATCCCACGACAGCCAATGTCGTGACCGGACCCCTGAGCAGAAAGGGTCCCGGGCCAGGAGCTAGCATGGTTCAGATCTCTCCTCAGCTAGCAGAGGATATGGTTAGATCCAGCATTGAGTTTGTGGTAGGTCAGCTTCACAACTTAACCCTGCAATCTGATCTGTTGGAAAGAATAAACGTCGCCCAGATGACAGATCCGGAGTTAGTGAAGATCCGAGATGAGGTATTGGCTG
>NZ_JAGXJK010000434.1:0-239 GCF_019091605.1 Micrococcus sp. GbtcB5 | reverse complement strand
GCGTGGCCGTGCACTGCGGGGACCGCCACGTGGCGGCGGGGCGCGGGGAGAAGGCCGCCCTGTCCTTCGAGGGCGGGCCCGGCGCCCGCCGCGCCGTCACCTACGCACAGCTGCAGCGCGAGGCCGCCCAGGCCGCGAACGCCCTCGAGGAGCTGGGCACCGAGGCGGGCGACCGCGCCGTCGTGTACCTGCCCGTGCTCGTCGAGACGATCGCCATCACGCTGGCGTGCGCGCGGATC
>NZ_JAGXJK010000433.1:0-239 GCF_019091605.1 Micrococcus sp. GbtcB5 | reverse complement strand
CGAGCTTGAACGAGTCGACCTGCGCCACGCCGTCCACCAGTACCACGCCCTCGCGCAGCCGGTTGGAGACGCCCATGGCCAGCGGGCCGCGGGTCTGCACGACGTAGGCCTTGGGGACCTCGTAGCTGGGGTGGGTGAGGCGGTTGGCCAGCTCACCGGCGTTGGTGAGGATGAGCAGGCCCTCGGTCTCGTTGACCAGACGGCCCACGTGGAACAGGTGCTCCTGCCCGGGCTTGAGG
>NZ_JAGXJK010000432.1:0-239 GCF_019091605.1 Micrococcus sp. GbtcB5 | reverse complement strand
GCCGGGAGGAACGGAATAAAGAAGAGGAAAAGCAGCCAGATCGCCTTGTAGAAGCCGCTGAGTTCGCGGTCCCGGAAGAGATCACAGATGATTGAGACCAGTGCGATGAGGTAGGCGACGAACACAAAGATGGTGAAGAACCACCAGAGCGCAGCCCAGATCGTGCTCCAGAAGTACGTGTTCCTGACCTCACCTTCCGGCCCAGTTGGGGGCCAAGCCTAGAGTTTCGTGTGAACCCA
>NZ_JAGXJK010000431.1:0-239 GCF_019091605.1 Micrococcus sp. GbtcB5 | reverse complement strand
GGAGCCCCACAGCCGGCTGGGGCTCGGCGACCACGCGCAGCGGGGTCTCCAGCTGCGCGGTCTGCCCCTCGGGCAGGGGGACGGACTGGACGGGCTGACGGCGGCGGCGCTGGAGCTGGCGGCGCAGGCCGACGACGCCCAGCAGTCCGGCCGCGGCGGAGGCGCCGGTGCCGCCGATGGTGGCCCAAGCGGGGGCCTCCTCCCGGGCAGCCTGCTCCTGGTGGGAGGACAGATCGGCG
>NZ_JAGXJK010000430.1:0-239 GCF_019091605.1 Micrococcus sp. GbtcB5 | reverse complement strand
ACCGGAGCCCCGGAGGGGGTCCGCGCCCCCGGCGCGGTCCAGCGCGGGGGCCCGGACCGGGCCGGCGGTGACCCGCTGGGCGGCCTTGTCGTCGGCGCGCAGGGCGCGGGGGGACCCCTTGCGGGCGCGGCCGATGGGGGAGCGGACGGCGGCGTCGATGTCGGCTTCAGGCATGGTGGTGCTCCATCGGGAAGGGGGGCGGGGAGCGGGCCGGGCGGTCTCAGGCGCAGGGCGGCACG
>NZ_JAGXJK010000043.1:0-7087 GCF_019091605.1 Micrococcus sp. GbtcB5 | reverse complement strand
TAGCTTGCCCTTCTTGAGCAACCGGCCTGCATAGAAGCCGAGGACGGACTTCTTTGGGTAGAGCGAGACGAGCGGAATCAGGCCCTCGACCAGCTCCGGATTCGGGGAGACGTTCAATGTCTTGAGCCACTGCCTCGCTCGCTTACGATCCGCCGTCTGGTCATGGGTGGTGTCTGAGGGGATGATTGCCGGTTCAGCAGGGGGCTGGTGGGTCATATCGCACTCCATTTCGTGGTGGATGTTGTGGTGGTCGTGTGGAGAGATGGATCAGTGAGGGGATCACTCGAAGAGATGGCGTGGGGTCTGTGTCATGGGGGAGCAAAGATCGTCCGGTCCCTTCGGACGTAAGCGGCGGCACGGATGTCTGCGGGGCGTGGAGCTGGCCGCGCCCGGCCCGACAAGGTCGAGATCTCCGCCGGGACTCCCTCTGAGTATTCAGGCTGGACCGCTGTGGTGGGTGCAGACAGACCCATTGCCGCCGAGGTGAGTGCTTGGAGCTGTCTGAGGTAGGTGGTGCCCTCGAGAGCGATGGCAGCCACCTCGACCTCAGCGCCGCGGAGGGCGCGCTCGACGCGTCGTTGCTGTTGCAATACCGGCGGGGGCGCGGAGAGCGGGGAGATCCGGCTCAGGTCGAAGGGGCACCGTTTGCCCTGTCCTTGGGGGCGGGGGTTGCCGCAGCGTGCTCCGGGGCCGGCGGGCCGGAGCGCGCCGTGATGTGTCGTACGCAGGGGCTTCTGGCAGCCGGGGCAGTCGGTCGCGAGGAGACGATCGTGGTCTAGGCACGCGGTGACCCAGGCCAGACGCCACGTGATCTTCCAGACTCCGGTCTCGGCCAGGCACCAGGGGCAGGCCTGGGAGCGGTTGAGCAGCACCCATCCGTGGGCTACCACGGACCGGGTTCCGTGACGGTTCTGGCTGTCGATGAACGGGATGACCGGGTATCGCGTCAACAGGCAGTCCTGCAGGAGTCCCCGGTCGGTGCCGGTCCAGGAGGCCAGCACGTCCAGGATCGGGGGCGGTGGGGCGATGTTCGTGAAACGCAGGGGCGCCCGGGCTTCGGTGGTCAGCTGTCGAACGAAGCCGCTGGTGGTGACCCCGTTGGCAGTGGCCACGCGTTCGAGATAGGAGTCCAGAGCTTCCTCGGGGGCGGGTCTGGGGCGGATGGGCAGCAGCGTCGACATCAGGCGCTCCTCTGATGGGCGGAAGCAAAAGCGGGAAAGGAGCTGCCGGCCGCGGAGGCGATCGCGGCCCAATCCTCACCGCGGACATGGGTGTCGAAGGCCTCGAGCAGTCGCAGACGAGCTTCGGGGTCGAGGTCGGCGTGGAAGCGGTCCACGGACTCGAGGGAGAGATCGGGAGCGGGGCCGGAGTCCGGCAGGCCGCGGGCGTACTCCACCCATGCCCATGCCGGGACGAGGGTGCGGGCCGGCCAGAACGGGTGACGGGGCAGATGTACGGCGGGGATGCGGGGCAGGGAGGGGACAGCCAGGAGGGTCCCGCGTCGGTAGGCGTAATCGACGAGCCCGTCGTCCACGAGAGCCTGCGCGCGGGCGAGCAGCCGGTCGCACTCGCCCGGGGTCAGGGTGCCCCGGGTGCGGACCCGGGTGAGCAGGTCGTGCTGGTTCACGACGGCCGGGATGCCGTGCGCGACGAACACGGCGCTGCCGGTGGCGTCCTCGCCCAGTGCCTCCAGGAGCAGGGTGTGCAGGGCGAGGGCTTCGAACGCCTGGTCTTCCAGGTCACGGAGCCGCGACCAGCGGGTTGACCGCCAGGGATCGACCACGGTGGGGATGTGGTGGGGCCGCAGACCGGTGGCTGCGCAGAGGTCCGTGAGCTGGCGCAGAAGGGCGCGTCGCCGGGCCCGGGCCAGGGCCAGGGCGGTCGGGCTTTCGGGCTGGAACGGTGCTGGGGCGACGACGGAGCTCGAGGGCAGCGAGTCCTGGTGCTGCAGCTGCTGCAGGTGCGCTCGGGCGCGGGATTCGTTCAGCAGCGCGGGGTCCAGCGTGGCCAGCTGCTTCATCACGATGCCTGGTTCGCCGGGCGGATGGGTTCCCCGCTGATTCCCTGCTGGCCTGGAAGTGCCCCCGAGGGGCGGTCGGGGCAGGACGTCGCCGTCAGGCTCGTGGGCATCACCGGCGGCACAGATGCGGCGCAAGACCGACAGGTGGGACCTGGAGGCCTTCGACCCCTGCAGGGCCCTCGTCGTCAGCTCGTCCAGGCGTCGGAGACGGGCCAGCTCCTCTGTGGTGGCGGCGCGGGTCGGCGTGAAGGTCCGCTCGTGGGTCAAGAGGGTGTGGCAGCGCAGGCAGACCGGGGCCAGGGCCAGGCGCCAGCGCAGTGCCCGGTAGCCGGTCAAGGGGGTGCAGCTTGGGCAGAGCCAGACGTCGTGCCGGTGCAGGGCCCATCCGCGGCGGTGGTGGAGGCCGCGTCCGCGGAGGATCAAGGGCCAGCCGGCCATGGTCATCCTCCTGATCTGGCCGGCGTCCAACCCGGTGCTCCGGTGCACCGCGTCCGTCAGGCCCGGAGGCAGATCGGCGTCGGCATAGCGGGGCGGCAGGGCCAGGGGAGGGGTCAGGCCGGTGGCGTTGAACCGGCGCACGTATCCGCTCAGAGACTCGCCGACGATGGGGGCGAGAGCGGACGGTGGATGCTCTTGGTCGGTCACCTCTTGGCCTTGCGGTTCTGCTCCCGGCGGGAGGTCAGGGTGGCTTCGCGGGCCAGGTCCGCTTCGGCGGCTTCGGCCCGCGCGGACAGGCGCACGCCCTGCAAGTGCTCACTGACCAGCGTGGTGTCGCCCTGGTCAAAAGCGTCGAGTAGGGCTGTGGTGATCAGCTGGTGAGTGTCCCCGAGGTGGCCCTGGGTACGGGCCCATATCTGTCCTGCCAGTTCTCGGGTGAGGGTTCCCTCGGTCGCCGAGTCCAGGTAGGGCATGAACTTCTTCTCGGCCCCGGCCAGCAGTCGCTGCCATGCCACGCGCTCGGTGGTGTCCTGCTGGACGGTGTAGGGCTGCAGAGCGAAGGCGTGCAACCGGGCGGCCACCTGGGGGTCCTGGTAGACGGGGCCGCCTTCCATGTTGGCGCCGACGAGCACGAGCGTGCCGTCGCGTTCGCCCATCATCGTGTTCAGGAACTTCACGTAGTCGAGGACGTCGCGGGCGCGTGCCTGTTTGGCTCGGAGCATGTGGGCATCGTCGAGGATGAGCAGCTTGACTCCGTGCCGGGCGACGGCGTGGACCAGCAGGGTGGTGTCCTTCGTGGTGCGCCCCATGATCGGGTAGCCAAGGTAGCTGAGGATCGCGGCATTGACATCGGGGACCTCGGAGGCGGCGCGCAGGGTGATGTAGACCTGGGGGATCCAGTGTGAGGGGGAGCCGCCACTGTCGGTGCGGGAGGGGAGCTTGTCGACAGGCTGGTCGTGCATCATGCGCTGATAGCGGTCTTGCGCGTAAGACTTGATGAACGTGGACTTGCCCACCCCGTTGGGCGCGGACAGACCGATGATGGTCTTGGCCCCGGACCGGGCGTACTCGTTGCGCTGCAGGACCCGGTCCATGCCGCGCCGGATAGCCGCTGTGCGGTCGCAGTCGAGGGTGGAGGCGCACATCCACCGATGCATCCGCGTCCAGTACTCGTCCTGGTCTTGGGTGGAGAGCGTGGAGAACTCTCGCAGCAGCACGGGTTCAGGCGGGGCGGGTGCCGGGGTCAGGGCCTGGGTGTGCCAGAGCAGGGCGCCCATCAGATCTCCAGGGCATAGTCGGGCCAGGGTTCGAAGAGCCCGGCGAGCCCGTTGGTGGCGGTACGGTCCGGCATCGCATCCGGCGCGACGAGACGGAGGTGCCGTCCGCCGTGTTCAAGGTCGGTGGGGGCCTCCGGGGTGGTGAGGCGGTGGGCGAGGGCGGCTTCGTCGTGGTCGCGTCGGGCTTGGTCGAAGCGCATGCGGGAGGCGGCCATCGTGGTGGTCCACGTCTCGTCGGCTCGGGTGTGGGCCAGGTGCCCGATCTCTTCGATGAGCTGGCGGTCGATGAGCGCTCCGGTCAGAGCCTTGGGCCCGCCGCGGGCCCGGATGCGCCGGCGGGCCTCGTCTCGGACGACGTCGGTCAGGGGTGCGTGCAAGAGGTGACGGTTGCGCCAGGGGATCTCGTGGATGCGGTCAGTGTCCGGGTGGCGGAACCAGAGCCGGGTGGCGTCCCTGGGGTCGTAGTGGAACGGGACCTTGGTGTCCTCGTCGCGGAACCGACCGGGGATCTTGCTTCGGAACTCATCCAGGACGGCCGCGTCGTAGGTCATGTTCTTGTACTCGACGCCGGCATGGCCGGGGGTGAGCCACCGGGTGGGCAGGAACTGGTAGATCAGATCCGGGTGCTGGGGGACGTGGATCCGGCCGGTGGTGGCCAGGATCCAGTCGAACATCTCCAGCGGGGAGATATTCACCTCGGGTGCCCCGGGCAGGGTCAGTCCGGTGTGGGGGCGGCGGTGGTAGTCCAGGGCGATGAACTGCCGCAGCTGCCGCTCGAGGCCGGCTGCGGTGAGCAGGGGCGCCTCGGCCACGACGCCGGTCCAGCTGCCACGTTCGGAGACGTTCCGGCCCTTGTAGCCGGGCAGCTGCTGGTAGAAGCGCTGCAGGGTCTCGTGGAAGCGTTCGATGTGCGGATTGTCCGTAGGGCGGGTGCCGCGAGAGTGGCTCAACGTGATCGACCAGTGCAGGGCGAGCCGGCGCAGCTGTTCGCTGCGGAAGATCGATCCGTTGTCCATGCGCAGGTGGGTGGGCGTCATCGCGGGGATCGCATGTTCACCCAACCCACTGGCAGGGTCATTGGCCAGTGGGGAAGCCTGCTCGGGCAGTTGGAGCGAGGTCGGGACCCCGCACCATCGCCAGTCACTGGCGCCGTCCTGATCGATGAGCATCGACTGCGGCCGCATCGCGTCGTAGAGCAGCAGGGCGACCTCGGTGGCGCTGACCGACTTGGGGAACACCCGGACGGCGACGATGACTCGTGCCGGGACGCTCATGATGGTGGCGATCTCCACGCTCATGGGCTTGCCGGTGAACTCGTCGTAGACGAGGTTGTCGGCGCGGGTGACGTCCGTGGCGCAGTGGCCCAGGTGGTGGAGGGCGGCACTGGCAGTGGAGGAGATCTTCCGGTGCCGGCGCGAGCGGTGCGCCCGGGTGGTCTTGCCCAGCTGCGCGAACCGGTGACTGAGGTAGTCGCTGACCAGCCGCTGGGGCAGGTGGGCGTCGGTGATGCCCTCCGCATGCATGCGGACCTGGATGCGCCGGTGGATCTCCTGCCGGTTGGTCGCGGAAGCGGACCCGTCGAACCGGGCGAACTCCTGCTCCGCGATCTTTAAGAACCTCGGGTCCAGGGCGCCGAAGCCTTGGGCGCTGCGCAGGGCGCGTCCGTCCACCAGGCCACGCAGCCCGGAAGCCTGCCACCGCCTTACCCAATGGTGCACGGCACGGGGCGTGACGCCGGGACTGTCGAGCTCACCGTCCTGGACCCGGCGCATCAACTCCCGGTCCGCGGACTTCTCGAAGCTGACCAGCCGAGCCATCGCCTCGCACTGAGCGCTCACACTGGCCTGGGAGAACGGGCCGAACGGTACGACCGGCTCATGGGGCTGCGCGAGCGAGGCCAGCCCGCTGCGGAACCCAGTGAGAATCTCCAGGACGCACTCCATCTTGAAAATGGCGTCCTGCTGCACCTTCTCCGGCAGCTGGTCCCACCACGGGTGCAGGGCAGCATCCACGGCCTGAGCCTGCCCGTCGATCGTGGGCCGGATGATCAGGTCGGTCCAGGGGACGAGCTTGGCCGGTTCGTTGATCGTCTCCAGCTCCACGCCCAGTGCCCACATCGATTTCACCCGGGCCGGGCCGACGTCGGTGAGGACGCGGTCGCCGATGTTCAAGTCCACGGAGAAGTTCATCTCGGCTCCCATCGCACCGGCGTGCTGGTTTTCAGGGGCCGGGTGAGATCCAGCTGCAGACGTCCGTCCCACGCCCAGTGCCACATCGCTGAGATCAGCTCCCCGGAACCGTCCTCGGCGCCGAGCAAGGTCCCGATGGTGGCAGAATTGGTGCAGGCGAGCCTCTCGAGCGTGTCCCGGAGGTCCGCATACCAGGGCATCGAGTGCCGGTAGCTGGAGAGCCAGCGCAGGTTGATGGCGTGTACTTCGGGCAGGCCGCCGAAGAGCTCGTAAGTCCACCCGTTGTGCTCGCACACCGCGCGGGTGCACCGCGCGGCCTCCCAGAACTTGGGGTCCCGCCGGCCTTCCGGGCGGACGTCCCAGACCGTGACGGCCCCCTCGTGAGTGAGAGTCAGCAGGTCAGGGGTGTGCCGCCGGGTCCCCCCGCTTTGTCTGGCCCACGTCACGGTCAGCGGCTGCCCGACCAGCCTGTCCTGGGCGGGATCTCGGTCCAGGACGAGGACGAGCTCCTGCTCCAGCCCGGACTCCACTGCGACGACGTCCGTGTTCGTGGCGCTGAATGTCTGCACGGGAACGTGTCGGCTCAGCGCGTGTGACCGCGGGGTCCGCACTGACATGATGGTGCCAAGGTCGGGCAGGGGGTCGGTGGGGTGGCAGAGGACAGGGCCCTCCGGAGTGGAGAACTCCAGATGGCTCCAGGGTGTGGCTGGTCCTCCGCCGGGGTCACCCATAAGCTGGGACACGGCGGTTCCTTCGATTCAGTTCGCGTTGTATCAGGGCCGCTACTTGGAGGGCGTGGCGGTTGCAGCCGTCGCGCCCTCCCGCGCATCTGTGATCAGAGTCAGCTCACGCGGGCGGCCTACGCAGACGGTAACCTGCACGAGCGCGAGGCGCAACAGGATAGGTCTCATGACGCTCTGTCGCCCGGGGCTGAACCCGGGTCAGCATTAGAGCTACATCTCTCGACCCGTCTGCCGACCATGTAGATCTCATCATTTCGCGCCCATCGACGAAGGTGGCCCATGTGTATGGTTAGACACCCGAGGAACCGCTAAATTTCCCCTCGCCTTTGGGGGCTTCCGCAGATTTCTCATGAGTCATAACATGATTCTGGGTGTGGGGGTCCCTCCTCCGCGAATGAAGCCAGGTTGAAGAGGACGTGG
>NZ_JAGXJK010000429.1:0-239 GCF_019091605.1 Micrococcus sp. GbtcB5 | reverse complement strand
ATGATCGCGGCGGCCGCGCACGTCGTGGTCTCCTGGATCACGGCCGTGCGGCCGAGCGTCGTGGGTGAGGGCGGTCCCCAGCTCATCAGCCCCGCGTTCGCGATCGCGTTCCTCCTCGGCCTGATCGCCCGCGTCCTGTTCCCGGCCACGAAGACGGCGAAGTTCCTCCACCCCGGCTCGCTGAACTCGGTGTCCGGCACCGCCCCGGACATCCCCATCCTCTGCGGGGTCGCCCCCAT
>NZ_JAGXJK010000427.1:0-239 GCF_019091605.1 Micrococcus sp. GbtcB5 | reverse complement strand
CAGAGCTTGTTCCATGGGGCCCTGCGGGCCGACGGCCTCGCACACCCCGTGCGTGCCGGAGCCGCCGGTGAGCTCGCGCACCTGGGCGGCACCCTCCTCGCCGCGCTCGGCGATCACGACGTCGGCACCGCACTCCCGGGCGAGCGCGGCCCGATCCTCATGGCGGGAGAACACGATGACCTGCTCCGCGCCGTGGGTCTTGGCTGCCAGGACGGCCCACAGGCCGGCGGTGCCAACGC
>NZ_JAGXJK010000426.1:0-239 GCF_019091605.1 Micrococcus sp. GbtcB5 | reverse complement strand
CGAGGACCCCCCCCAGGCGGCCGGCGGAGACGGTGACGATCGGCGCGTCCGGGTAGCCCGGGTACATCCCCTGCACGTCCGGGGCGAACACGACGGCGGCGCCCGCCGCCGCCAGCAGGTCCAGGTCCGCGTCCAGGGTGCGCGGATAGGGCTCCAGGTCGGCCGGATCGCCGGACTGGAGCGGGTTCACGAAGATGCTGACCGCGACGACGTCGTTCTCGGCGCGGGCCCGCCGCACC
>NZ_JAGXJK010000425.1:0-239 GCF_019091605.1 Micrococcus sp. GbtcB5 | reverse complement strand
AGGTCGTCCTCGGTCTCGTCGGGGTGCCGGACGGCCGAGCACAGCGCCTGCATGGCGGAGCCCAGTGCCGACGTCACCGCCGCCCAGGGGTGCATCAGCGCCAGGGCGCCCAGGATCAGCGCGCCGCTCAGGGTGTTCTCCAGGAAGAAGATCTGGGTCACCCCGCGCAGCACCGTGCGGTGGGCCGGCCCGAGGGGGCGCGGCGCACGGGGGGTTCGGGACGGGGCCGTGGTCGACGT
>NZ_JAGXJK010000424.1:0-239 GCF_019091605.1 Micrococcus sp. GbtcB5 | reverse complement strand
GGGCCCCTCCGCCGCCGCCGCGGTCAGGTGGCCGTCCGCGTCGGAGCCGTGGCCGCGGCCCCAGCCGACCCACCCGGCCAGTGCCAGGGCCGGAGCCGCCACGGCCGGCGTCGCGACGGGCACGAGCGCGCGCAGCCCCGCCCGCAGGGCGTCCAGCCGGACCCAGGCCGGCGCCCGGCGCGAGGCCGCGGTGAGGATCCGTTCCACGTCCCCCGGATCCCCCGTGGCCGCGCCGGACG
>NZ_JAGXJK010000423.1:0-239 GCF_019091605.1 Micrococcus sp. GbtcB5 | reverse complement strand
GCCCTGATCGCCACCACGTTCGGCGGCCTGGGGATGCTCGCGGGCCTGATCATGCTGGCCCACTACGCCGGGTCCTGGCGGATCTCCGGGGTCCTCGAGGCCGCCCCCGCCCTCATGGCCGCCGCCGGGCTGCGCGGGCTGCTCGAGGTCGCCGTCGCCCTGGTGCTGGTCGGCGCCCTCACGAAGTCCGCCCAGGCCCCCTTCCACTTCTGGCTGCCGGGCGCGATGGCCGCGCCGGC
>NZ_JAGXJK010000422.1:0-239 GCF_019091605.1 Micrococcus sp. GbtcB5 | reverse complement strand
CTGGGCGGCGACGTCGCCCGGGCCGCCCGCGGCGGCCGCGCGCCCCGCCGCGGCGTCGGCGCCGCGGGTGCGCAGCATGAGGCGGGCCGCGGACAGGCCCTGCTGGGCCACGGCGCCCGCGGGGCTGTCGGCCAGCGCCGCCTCCCACGCCGAGACGGCCCCGGGCAGGACGTCGGCGGCGAGGGCCTCATGGGCGGCCCGGTGCCGCGGGGGGACGGGCGGGGCCGCCGCGGCCGCGG
>NZ_JAGXJK010000421.1:0-239 GCF_019091605.1 Micrococcus sp. GbtcB5 | reverse complement strand
GCCCCCTTCGGCGATGGCCTGGACGCCGCCCAGGACCTCGGCCCGGCTGCCGTAGTCCACGCACATGTGCAGCGTGGTGCCGGTGTTGTGGCGCGTGAGCTCCTCGGCCTCCTGCAGCCCCCGGATCACGGGGGTCCAGAGGCGCGGGGCCCGCCCGTTCCACCGGATCCGCACGTTCCACGAGAGCAGGGTGTCCCGCTGCCGGCGCAGCACGTCCCGGGAGAAGCCCATGAGGAAGC
>NZ_JAGXJK010000420.1:0-240 GCF_019091605.1 Micrococcus sp. GbtcB5 | reverse complement strand
AATGGATTGAACTAGAGTACTTTATCTTATTCGCATAATTCTGATAAGCTATATCTATCCATGTGAATGGATAGATTTGCTTTTCAGTAGTGTTCTTAAGTACCTATCACAATTATCAACCTAATGAAGATGGGTAAAGAATTTTAAAATTCTCCCACTCAATTAAGGTAGTGTGAAACATTATCAAAGAACTTTTACAGGTATCATTATTTACTACAACAGTAAAACTAAATTGGAACA
>NZ_JAGXJK010000042.1:0-7782 GCF_019091605.1 Micrococcus sp. GbtcB5 | reverse complement strand
GCCTTCGGCGATCCGCGCGAACACCGGGGCGAAGTGGCGGCGCAGGCCGGCCAGGTCGCGGGGCAGGTCTGCGGGGCGCTCGAGCGGCGGGACGGCGCCGAGCGGGACGGGCGTGGCGGCGGGCGGCGCGGACGCGTCCGTCGGGTCGGTGAGCGGCATGTCGATCTCCTCGGTCCGGAGGCGGGCGGCCCGCCGGGCGCGGTGCCGCGGGTCGTGGGGGTCGCTGGGTCGTATGGAGGCCCACGCTAGGAACGGTTCCGGGGCGGTGTGCCGGCGGCCGTCACATTCGGCGGGCCGGTCGCGGGGAGGGCTCCGGCCGGGGCCGGGGTGACGCGGCGCGGCCCTAGGCTGAGCCCGTGCGTCTCGTCCTGCTCGTCCTGCTCTCGCTGCTGAGTCAGCAGCTCGGCGCGTCCGTGGCGGGCCTGCTGTTCGACGACGTCGGCGCGTCCGCCATGGTCGCCCTGCGCGTGGTGTTCTCCGCGGCCGTGCTGCTGCTCGTCACCCGGCCGAGCCGCGCCGCCCTCGCCGGCCTGGGTCCCCGGGGGTGGGCCGCCGTCGTCGGGCTGGGTGCGGCCATGACCGGCATGAACCTGGCCATCTACGAGGCGTTCGCGCGGATCCCGCAGGGCGTGGCCGTGACGTTCGAGGTGCTCGGGCCGCTGGCGCTGTCCGTGGCGGCGCGGCCGTCATGGCGGTCGGCGGCGTGGGCGGCCCTCGCGCTCGTCGGGATCGGGGTGCTCGGCCGGGAGGGGTTCAGCGCGGACGGCGGGATCGGCGGCGCGGGGCTGGACCCGGTGGGGGTGGCGCTCGCGCTGGCCGCGGCGGCGTGCTGGGCGGCGTACATCCTGCTCTCCCGGCGTGCGGGGACCCATCTGCCGGGGGTGCAGGGGCTGGCCCTGGCGACGGCGGCCGGGTCCCTCGTGGCGCTGCCGGTCGGCGTCGCGACGGCGGGTACGGCCCTGCTCTCTCCCGTGGTGCTGGGCGTGGGACTGGCCGTGGCGCTGCTGTCCACGGCGGTGCCGTACGGGATCGACCTGCAGGTGCTGCGCCACATGCCGACCGCACTGTTCTCCCTGCTGACGTGCCTCTCGCCGATCGCGGCGGCGCTGACCGCGTGGGCCGTGCGCGGGCAGGAGCTCACCCCGCTGGACCTGGCGGGGATGCTGCTGGTGATCGCGGCGTGCGCGGCCGCCGTCTGGACGGGCCGGTCACCCGGTGTGGCGGGCGGGGGCCGAAGTTAGCCTGGGTCGATGACCCACCCGCCCCATCCCGTCCCCGCCGACGTCCCCGCCGCCGAGCGCGCCGCCCTGCGCCGTGGCCGGCTGCGTCCGTGGCTGCCGTTCCTGCTCGCGGCCGCGCTGTGCCTGGCGCTGCTGGGGTGGGCCCTCGTCGCCCTGCCGGGCCTGCCGGAGCGCGTGCCCACGCACTGGGGCGTCGACGGGCGACCGGATGCGTGGGAGGACGCCTCGTTCGGCACGGTGGCGACGGGGCCGCTGATCGGCCTCGGCATGACGGGGTTCCTGGCCCTGGTCTCCGCGATGGTCACTGCCCTGGTTCCCATGGATCCGGGGCTGTCCCCGTGGCGGCGCGTGCGCCAGCCGGGGGTGCACCGCGGGGTCCAGGCGTGCCTCGGGTGGTCGTGCGTGCTCATCGTGCTGGTGCTGGCCCCGACGACGGCCGAGGTGCTCGCCGCCGGGGCGTGGACGATGGCCTGGTGGCTCCTGCCCCTCACGCTGACCGTGCTCATGGTGGGCATCTTCCCGGCGATGCGGGCCGGCACCCGGCGGTGGACGCGCTGGGCGGACCGCGTCGCCGCGGACCTCGGGCACCGGCCCACGGCCGCGGAGCTCGCCGAGGACGAGGTGTGGACGCCCCTGGGGCTCAAGCGCGACCCCGAGGACCCGGCCGTCTTCCCCGCCAAACGCCCCGGCTACGGCGTGGGTGTGACGGTCAACCTCGCCACCCCGGCGGGCCGGTGGCTGGTGCGCGGATTCGTGGCGGTGTTCATCGTCGGCCTGCCGCTGGCGCTCTGGCTCGGCGCGTTCGCGGCGCGGTGAGGCGGACCGTGCCCGACGACGTCGCCGTCCGCCTGCTCCTGATCGCCGACACCCACATCCCGCGGCGCGCCCGCGCCCTGCCTGCGCAGGTGCGGGCCGAGGTGGCGCGGGCCGACGTCGTGCTCCACGCCGGCGACTGGGTGGCCGAGGACGTGCTCGACGACCTCGACGCGCGGGCCGCCCGGCTGGTGGGCGTGTGGGGCAACAACGACGGGCCGGGGCCGCGGGCGCGGCTGCCCGAGGTGGCGCGCGTGGAGCTCGGCGGGGTGCGGATCGCGATGGTCCACGAGACGGGCCCGGCGGCCGGCCGCGAGCGCCGCATGGCCGCGGCGTTCCCGGACGCGGACGTGCTGGTCTTCGGGCACAGCCACATCCCGTGGGACACCGTGGCCGGGCCGGAGACCGCGAACCCGGGCCTGCGGCTGCTCAACCCCGGCTCCTGCACGGACCGGCGGCGGCAGCCGGTGTGCACGCTGATACGCGCGGTGGCGCGGGACGGACGGCTCGAGGACGTGGAGCTGGTGCCGGTCGACCGCACGCCGTGACCGACGGGCCGGCCGCTCCCCCCTGCAACGCTGGTTGAGTTATCACGGGTCCAGGCGGCTTGCACCCGTGATAACTCAACCCGCGTCGCGCCGGTGCCACCATGACCGGCGGGTCGGCCGCTCCTGCACAGCCACCACGACGACGGCGGCCCTCCCCAGGGCGCGTCGGTCCGGTCCGTCGCAGGGCCCGGGGGCGGCAGGCTCACCCCATGACCGCGCGCACGCCCCTGCCGTCCACCCTCGCCGCGGGCGCCTTCACGACGGCCGAGCTGCACGCCGCCGGCCTGCCGTGGCGCCGCACCCTCGCGGCAGACCTCGCCCGGATCTGCCGCGGCGTGCACACCGCGGGCATCCCCGACCCGTGCGCCCCGGACGGCGCGGCCGCGCTGGTCCGCCTCACGGGCGGGGTGGTCTCCCACGTCTCTGCCGCCCTCTGGCACGGACTGCCGCTGCCGCCCCGCCTCACGCGGCCAGCCGGACTGCACCTGACCTTCGACCGGTCCGCGCGCACGCACCGGACCGACCTGGGCGGCGTCGTCAGCCACCGGGTGCGACTGCCCTCCGACCACGTGCTCGAGCTTCCCGACGGCCAGCGCGTCACGACGGCGGCGCGCACCTGGTTCGACCTCGCCGGGATGCTCCGCCCCCACGAGGTGGACTGGCTCATCGCGGCCGGCGACCACCTGGTGTGTCCGCCGTGGACGCCGACGGGCCGGGCGCACCCCGTGGCCACCGTGCCCGGGCTGTCGGAGGTGCTCGCCCGCTGCCGTGGCCGGCCGGGTGTCCGTCTCGCACGTGCCGCGCTGGCCGAGGTGCGCGTCGGGGCCGACTCCCCGCCCGAGACCTTCCTCCGGCTCGCGCTGATCCGGGCCGGGCTGCCGGAGCCGGAGCTGCAGGTCGCCGTCGACCCGGCCGACCCGGCCTCGCCCGTCGTGGACCTCGGGTACCGGGGGGCGCGCCTGGCCCTCCAGTACGACGGCGCCGGCCACCGCACGGCTCAGCAGCAGGCGAGGGACGCCCGTCGGGACGCGTACTGCCTCGAGCGGGAATGGACGACCCTGCGCTGCACCTGGGAGGACCAGCGCGCTGGGTTCGGGCGGATCGTGGGGCTGGTCCGGCGTCGGCTCGCCCGCACGCGCTGATCCGCCCCCGCGGCCAACACGGGTTGAGTTGTCACGGGTCCCGTCCAACGCGGGTTGAGTTGTCACGGGTCCAGGCCCGCGTAACCGGTGATAACTCAACCCGCGTTGCACGGCACCGGCCTGCGCCGCGTGACGCTCTGCGACGTGCCCACCCTGCCCCCGGCGCACCTCGCCCGGGACAATGGGAGGGACTGTCCCGAAGCCTCCATCGAAAGGACCCCCGTGGCTGACCACGAGTTCGGCTTCCGCACCCAGGCGCTGCACGCGGGCGCCGTCCCGGACGCCGTCCACGGCTCCCGCGCGGTGCCGATCCACCAGACCAGCTCCTTCGTGTTCGAGTCCGCCGAAGACGCCGCCAACCTCTTCGCGCTGCAGAAGTACGGCAACATCTACTCGCGGATCGGCAACCCCACGGTCGCCGCGTTCGAGGAGCGGGTCGCCACGCTCGAGGGCGGGATCGGGGCCGTCGCGACGGCGTCCGGCATGGCCGCCGAGTTCGTCACCTTCGCGGCCCTCGCCGCGGCCGGCGACCACATCGTGGCGTCCTCCAAGCTGTACGGCGGCACGATCACCCAGCTGGACGTCTCCCTGCGCCGGTTCGGCGTCGAGACCACGTTCGTGGACTCCGCCGAGGCCGCGGACTTCGAGGCCGCCCTCCAGCCCAACACCAAGACCGTCTACACGGAGATCGTCGCCAACCCCTCCGGTGACGTCGTGGACCTGCCCGGCCTGGCCGACGTCGCCCACCGGCACGGCGTGCCGCTCGTCGTGGACGCGACCCTCACCCCGCCCTACCTGATCCGGCCGATCGAGCACGGGGCGGACATCGTCATCCATTCGGCCACGAAGTTCCTCGGCGGGCAGGGCACCACGCTCGGCGGCGTCGTGGTGGAGTCCGGCCGCTTCCCGTGGGACAACGGCAAGTTCCCGTCGATGACCGAGCCCGTGCCGTCGTACGGCGGCGTCTCCTGGTGGGGCAACTTCGGCGAATACGGTTTCCTCACCAAGCTCCGCTCGGAGCAGCTGCGCGACTTCGGCCCGTCGCTGGCCCCCCAGTCGGCGTTCCAGCTGCTGCTCGGCGTCGAGACGCTGGCCCCGCGCATGGACGCCCACCTGGCGAATGCGCAGGCCGTGGCGCAGTGGCTGGACGAGGACCCGCGCGTCTCCTGGGTCCGCTACGCCGGCCTGCCCGACCACCCGCACCACGCCCGCGCGCAGCAGCTGCTGCCCCGGGGCGTCGGCTCGGTGTTCAGCTTCGGCGTGGCCCCGGCAGCCACGGACACCGACGACGGCGCCTCCGGCCCGGAGGCCGGGCGCGCGACGGCGTCGCGCTTCATCTCCGCGCTGCAGCTGGCCTCCCACCTGGCCAACATCGGCGACGCGAAGACGCTGGTGCTGCACCCCGCCACGACGACCCATCAGCAGCTCACCGCCGAGCAGCTCGTGGCCGCGGGCATCCCGGCGGACCTCATCCGCATCTCGGTGGGCATCGAGGACCTCGAGGACATCCTCTGGGACCTGGACCAGGCCCTGACCGAGGCCACCGGCCGCGCCCGCGACGGCGCCGTCGTCCCCGCAGAGCAGGAGGCCTGAGCCATGGGCACCACCCACCCCGAGCGCACCTGGACCGGCCCCGGCGCCCCCGAGCGCCTGGCGATCCTGCGGCGCACCCGGTCGATCGCGATCGTCGGCGCCTCGGACAAGCCGGCCCGTGCGTCGTACTTCGTGGCCACGTACCTGCTGAGCTCGACCACGTACGACGTCTACTTCGTGAATCCCGTGCTCGCCGCGGCCGGCAAGGAGATCCTCGGCCACCGCGTGTACGCCTCGCTCGACGACCTGCCCGTCACCCCGGACCTCGTGGAGGTGTTCCGCAAGTCCTCCGACGCCCCCGAGGTGGTGGCGGACGCCGCCCGCGTGGGCGCCCGGACCGTGTGGCTGCAGCTGGGCATCTGGAACGAGGACGCCGCGCGTCAGGCCGAGGCCGCGGGCCTGGAGGTCGTGATGGACCGCTGTGTGAAGATCGAGCACGCCCGCTTCCACGGCGGGCTCAACCTCGCCGGCTTCGTCACCGGCGTGATCAGCTCGCGGCGCCAGGAACTGGACCGCTAGGCGGACGACGCCCCGTGTCGGGCGTCGTCCGGCCCTCGTTGCGCACCCGCCCGTCGATGGCGTGGGATGGTCCCATGACCTCCGAGCTCCCCTCCTCGTCCCTCTCCCCCGCCTGGACCGGCCGCACCGACGGTGACACCCCCGAGCACCTGCGCTGGCACCAGGTCGTCCGCCCCGCCGACGGCCGCGGCGAGCCCACGACGCCGCAGCGCGACCCCGGCGCCGGCGCTCCGACGTCGGGCGCGCGGTCCACGGCGCTCATCGGCTTCGCCTCGGACGAGGGCGTGCGCCGGAACCACGGCCGCGTGGGCGCCGAGGACGGCCCGGAGGCGCTGCGCGGTGCGCTCGCCTCGCTCGCGTACCTCGAGGGCACGGGCGCGCTCGTGGACGCGGGCGACGTGTCCGTGGACCGCGGCGACGACGACGCCCCGGGCGAACTCGAGGCGGGCCAGGCCGAGCTGGGCACAGTGGTCAGCGGGCTGCTGAACGCCCACGACCTGGCCGTGGTGCTCGGCGGCGGACACGAGACCGCCTACGCATCGATCACGGGCCTGACCGGCTCCACGCGCGTGGGTGCTGGCACCCGCGTGGGCATCCTCAACCTGGACGCGCACTTCGACCTGCGCGAGGCGCCGCGGCCCAGCTCCGGCACCCCGTTCCTGCAGGCGCTGCGGGACGCCGAGGGGGCGGAGCATCAGCTCTCCTACGCGGTGGTGGGCATCAGCGAGGCCAACAACACCCGGGCCCTGTTCGACACCGCGCGCGAACGCGGGGTCACGTGGGTGACCGACGAGCAGGCCCAGACCGCCGACGTCACCGGCGTGCGCCGCTGGGTGCGCTCGTTCATCAACGCCGTGGACGTGCTCTACCTAACGATCGACCTGGATGTGCTGCCGGCCGCCGTCGCCCCGGGGGTGAGCGCACCGGCCGGCTTCGGCGTGCCGTACGAGGTGATCCACGCGTGCGCACTGGAGGCCACCCAGTCCGGGAAGCTGGCCCTGGCCGACGTCGTGGAGCTCAACCCCGCCCTGGACGTGGACGGCCGCACGGCGAAGGCCGCGGCCCGGCTGATCCACACGGTCGTCAGCCGTCACCGGACGGACGCGTCGCTGCTGGCCTGAGCGGGCCGGGGGTCCCTTCAGGCGCGGGGGGCCGCGGGCGTCAGCGTCCCTCCGCCCACGGGGCCGGGGGCTCGGCGCTGCCGTGGGCCGCGCGTCGGGCGGCGTAGTCCAGCGCCGAGCGTGCCAGGAAGTCGTGCAGGGCCAGCACCCCGGCCCGGGCTCCTGCGGAGTCCCTCCGGGTCACCGCCTCCAGCGCCGGGACGTAGAACGCCCGGCCGCGTTCGACCTCGTCGGGCAGGCCCTTCGTGGTGGCGAGCCAGAACCGGCGGCACAACCCCTGGAGCGGGACCAGGGAATCGGCGAGATAGCGGTTGTTCGCGATCGTGCGCAGGAGTTCGTGCGAGCGCCCGACGGCAGCGACGTACGCCGCCAGGTCCTCCACCGTGCGCAGGTGCCGCACGTGGGCCGCGACGGCGGCCAGCTGCTCCTCGTCCGCCCGCGCGCAGGCCAGTCCCACGGCCAGCGCCTCGAGCGACCGCCGCACCTCCAGCCTCTCCAGCTGGTCGTCCACGGAGATCGGGGGCACCTGCAGGCCACGTCCCCCACCGGCCAGGAGCCAGTGGTCTCGGATGAGGCGCTGCACGGCCTCGCGCAGGGGCGTGCGCCCCGTCTCGGCGGCGGCGATGAGGTCCGCCTCGCTGAGGATGGCGCCCGGTGGCAGCTCCCCGGTCTCGATCTTCTGCGTCAGGCGGGCGTAGGCCTCCTCCGACTTGTTCATGGGGCCCAGCCTAGGTGTAAGAGGTCATGACGTTGTTGACTCGGGCCGGGGCCAACGAGGCCGGTGGAGCATCTCCGCAGGAGGTAT
>NZ_JAGXJK010000419.1:0-240 GCF_019091605.1 Micrococcus sp. GbtcB5 | reverse complement strand
CACCGAGGCCGCATCGACGTCGTAGTCCTCCTCGAACAACACGATGTCCACCTCCCGGGGTTGCGCCAGCACCCGCAGCTCCAACGGGGTGACCTTCACCTGCGCCGGCCCACGCCGTCCGAACACGTGCACATCCGTGCCCGGGGGAGCGGCCAGGGCCCGGTACTCGGTGTCCGGGTTCTCGGTGGGCAACAGGTCCTCGGCGTGCTTGGACGGGGTCCGGGCCACATCCAGGGCCAC
>NZ_JAGXJK010000418.1:0-240 GCF_019091605.1 Micrococcus sp. GbtcB5 | reverse complement strand
GAAAAAGCATTTATACGAGAATGATGGTACAACAATCAATCGTCATTACTATGAAATGGCTGTTTTAACAGAACTTCGGGAGCATGTTCGGGCAGGAGATGTTTCCATTGGTGGCAGCAGACAATATAGAGATTTTGAGGAATATTTGTTATCCGAATTTACATGGAATCAAACGAAAGAGAATACGAGATTATCAGTTAGTTTATCATTCGAAGATTATATAACGGAGAGAACCAGCAG
>NZ_JAGXJK010000417.1:0-240 GCF_019091605.1 Micrococcus sp. GbtcB5 | reverse complement strand
CGGGCCGGGCGGGTGGCCTTCGCCTCGGCCCCCGATCCCGCCGCCGGGGGGGCGAGGACGCTGACGCCCAGCCCCTGGGCCCGCACCAGGCGGACGACGCCGCGGCCGGCCGGCGCGTCGGTCAGCCCGGGCAGAATCTCCGCGTTGGCCGGCCGCGCCCCCAGCACGCGCCCGCCGGTGTCCCCGAGGATGGCCGCGCTGGCCTCCGTGTCGGCCACTGCGACGGGGTGGGGTGCCGGG
>NZ_JAGXJK010000416.1:0-240 GCF_019091605.1 Micrococcus sp. GbtcB5 | reverse complement strand
GAGCCCCCCGGGGGCCGACGTGACGGACCACGAAGTCTGGATCAACCACCTACTCCAAAGGGAGGGCAAAGCACCGGCCCCACGGCGGACAGGCGCTGCTCAGACAGGGTCCCGCCGTCGGTAAAATTGAACCCAGCACGCGTGGGATCGATGATCCCCCCCGGCTCGGCTTTTGCGACACTGAGACGTCCCACCAGCATTCCACTGCACCGTGCATTCGCTTAGAGCGATGTCAGCGCC
>NZ_JAGXJK010000415.1:0-240 GCF_019091605.1 Micrococcus sp. GbtcB5 | reverse complement strand
CCGCGCGGGTGGTGCAGGCGGTCAGCCCCCCGCCGGCAGCCTCCACGCCAGCACGTTGGACTGCAGGTACCCGAGCGTGCACACCGCCAGCAGGAGCACGAGCGACCACCCCACCACACGACGCAGGATCTCGGACTCCCGGCCCTCCATGCCGGCCGCCGTCGCGGGGATCGCCAGGGACTGCGGGGAGAACATCTTGCCCACGACGCCGCCGGAGGTGTTGGCGGCCACCAGCAGGGC
>NZ_JAGXJK010000414.1:0-240 GCF_019091605.1 Micrococcus sp. GbtcB5 | reverse complement strand
CCGGCGTCGACCTGATCCTGCCGGACTTCGCCTACATCCGGGACCGCGTGGACGACGTCGTCGGCATCGACCTGACTCACGGCCTCGAGGACCACATCGGCGCCGTGCCGTACCTGCTGCGCCTGCGCGTCGACATCCCCGTGATCGGCTCCAAGCTGACGCTGGCCCTGTTCGGGGCCAAGCTCGTGGAGCACCGGATCAAGCCGCGCACCCGCGCGGTCAAGTAAGACGACATCGTCG
>NZ_JAGXJK010000413.1:0-240 GCF_019091605.1 Micrococcus sp. GbtcB5 | reverse complement strand
TTGGACACCTCCGTGGACGAGGCGCTGGCCGGCTACGCCACCGGCATCGACGTTACGCTGCAGGCCGACGGCGGCGTGCGCGTGGCGGGCGACGGCCGCGGCATCCCCGTGGACCTGCACCCCACCGAGGGGAGGCCGGCCGTCGAGGTCGTCATGACGATCCTGCACGCCGGCGGCAAGTTCGGCGGTGGGGGCGACGCCGGCTCGGGCGGCCCGCCCGGCGGGGGCGTCTCCGGGGTC
>NZ_JAGXJK010000412.1:0-240 GCF_019091605.1 Micrococcus sp. GbtcB5 | reverse complement strand
TGGTGGAGCTCGGGGCCGGGGCGGGACTGTTCACCCGGCTGCTCGCGGCCCGCCCGGCGGACCGGGTGCGGACGGTGACGGCCCTCGAGCCGCCGGCGTCGATGCGCGCCGCCCTGGAACGCGAGGTCGCGGCCGGCACGGGCGGGCGGGTGCGCGCCGTGCCGGGCACGGGCGAGGCCCCGGGCCTGCCGGCGGCGGGCGCCGACGCCGTGGTGGCGGCCCAGGCATGGCACTGGATGG
>NZ_JAGXJK010000411.1:0-240 GCF_019091605.1 Micrococcus sp. GbtcB5 | reverse complement strand
AGGCGGCCCCCGTCGCGACGGCGGTGAACGCCGCGATCCCCACCGGCGAGTGTGTGCCGCGTCGATGCCCGCCGGCCACGTGGCGGATGCCGCGCGCCATCAGCTCGGACACGGGCGGCAGGGCGTGGACGACGGTGGCGCGGGGGTGGTCCCAGTCGCTGATCATGGCGGCGCCGGCGGTGGTCGCGGCGCCGAGCAGCTGGAGTTCGGCGGGCAGGTGCAGCACGGCGATCGGCGACT
>NZ_JAGXJK010000410.1:0-240 GCF_019091605.1 Micrococcus sp. GbtcB5 | reverse complement strand
CACGTAGCCCAGCCAGTTCACCCACAGCATGATCGGCATGATCATCCCCGAGTAGAACTGCGCCGTGAACGCGGCCTCGTACAGCTCCTCGTTGCGCTCGACGAAGCGCGCGGCCATGTCCCGCTGACGGCCGAACACGGTCACCAGCTCGTGCCCCGTGAACGACTCCTCGATGGGCCCGTTGGGCCGGCCCGTCTCCCGCCACCGCGCGGAGAAGTGCGCCTGGGACCTCTTGCCGAT
>NZ_JAGXJK010000041.1:0-8011 GCF_019091605.1 Micrococcus sp. GbtcB5 | reverse complement strand
CATCACTGGGCAGTCCTCATGGCCGTCAGCGGGTCATTCCCTGGCCACCTATGGGCAGCTTTTCATGGCCGCTTACAGTCGTCCATCTCGGGGCCCAGGGGTGGCGGATGGCCACCCTGCCGGGACAGCCCCCGCCGCCAGGACACACCGTCGGGCACGGGCCCGCGGCACCTGGGAGTCCGGAACCGGGCACGTGGCCGTCAGCAGGGGCCGGGCACGTCCCAGGCTGGCGGGAAACGCTGGGCAGGCCCACGGGGGTGGCCCGGGACCGGCGGGCCTGAACCCTTCGCCGTCCATGCGGGCCGATGCGCGCCGCGGCGTCGGGGCTGCTCAGGGCAGCGCGTCCTCGAGGTCACCCTGGGAACGTCGAAGGGCCCCACGCACCATGGTGCGTGGGGCCCTTCGTCAGGGAATCAGCCGCTCGGGATCAGCGATCCAGGTGAGGGGCGTGCGAGCCGTGCTCGAGCTCGACCGCGGACTCCTCGTGGCCGTGCTGGCCGTGGGTGCGGGCCTCCACCAGCTCCTCGCGGGAGACCGGGGCGACGCGATCCTGGTAGAACATGCGGTTCAGGCCGGCACGGGCCTTCTCCAGCGCGCCCACCTTGCCGTTGCGGCCGGGCATGGCCGGCACCGGGCGGCGGTCCTCGAAGGACACCAGGCGGTACAGCTCGTAGTCGGTGAGCTGGCGGTGACGCTCGTGGAAGCCGCCCTCGGGGGACATCTCGATGACGCCGGCCTCGTGGCCGTGGAGCACCAGCTCACGGTCCTTGCGCTGCAGGGACAGGCAGATGCGGCGGGTCACGATGAAGGCGATCACCGGGCCGAGGAAGAACAGCGCGCGCAGCACGTACAGCACGTCGTTCAGGGAGAGGTGGAAGTGGGTGGCGATGAGGTCCGAGGACGCGGCCGCCCACATGACGCAGTACCAGACGACGGCGGCCACGCCGATGCCCGTGCGGGCCGGGGCGTTGCGCGGACGGTCGAGCAGGTGGTGCTCAGTGTTGTCCTTGGTGATCCACCGCTCGATCCAGGGCCAGGTGCACATGCCGACGAGCAGGACGCCGACCGGGATCAGCGGCACGAGCACGCCCATGGGCAGGGACACCGAGGAGCCCCACGGCATCGGGATGTTCCAGAGGAAGGAGTAGTCGCCGATCATGCCCGGCATGAGGCGCAGGGCGCCGTCGAACACGCCGATGTACCAGTCGGGCTGGGTGCCGGCCTGCACCGGGGACGGATCGTACGGGCCGTAGTTCCAGTTGGCGTTGATCGTCACCGTGGAGGCGATGAGCGCGAGCACACCGAACACGATGAAGAAGAAGCCGCCGGCCTTGGCCGCGTACACGGGGCCCACCGGGTAGCCGACCACGTTGTCCTCGGTGCGGCCCGGGCCCGGGTACTGGGTGTGCTTGTGCACGACGACCATGAACAGGTGGATGCCGATGAGCAGCAGGATGGCGGCCGGCACGATCATGATGTGCAGGGCGTACAGGCGGCCGATGACCGAGTGGCCGGGGAACTCGCCGCCGAAGAAGAAGGCGGAGAGGTACGTGCCGACCAGCGGCAGGGACTTCAGGATGCCGTCGATGATGCGCAGGCCGTTGCCGGAGAGCACCTCATCGGGCAGGGAGTAGCCGGTGAAGCCGGCGGCCCAGCCGGCCATCAGCAGGAAGCAGCCGACCAGCCAGTTCAGCTCACGGGGGCGACGGAACGCGCCGGTGAAGAACACGCGCAGCATGTGGACCGACATGGCCGCCACGAACAGCAGCGCCGCCCAGTGGTGCAGCTGCCGCATGAACAGACCGCCGCGCACGTCGAACGAGATGTCGAGGGTCGAAGCGTAGGCCGCGGACATCTCGATGCCGCGCAGCGGGGCATAGGCCCCGTTGTAGACGACCTCCGACATGGAGGGGTCGAAGAAGAACGTGAGGAACGCGCCGGACAGCAGCAGGATGACGAAGCTGTACAGGGCGACCTCGCCGAACATGAACGTCCAGTGGTCCGGGAAGATCTTGCGGGCGAAGAACTTCACGATCGGCGACATCCCCGTGCGGGTGTCGACGAAGTTCGCGATGCGGCCGGTCGAGGTCGCCGGCTGGAACTCATTCACGGTGGTGCTCATAGGTGTCAGCCACGCTCCCAGTAGACAGGCCCGACGGGCTCATGGAAATCGCTCTGGGCCACGAGGAAGCCCTCGTCGTCCACGGTGATCGGCAGCTGCGGCAGCGCGTGGCTGGCCGGGCCGAAGATGACCTTGCACTCCTGCGTCAGGTCGAAGGTCGACTGGTGGCAGGGGCAGAGCAGGTGGTGGGTGTGCTGCTCGTACAGGGCGATCGGGCAGCCCACGTGCGTGCAGACCTTGGAGTAGGCGAAGATGCCGTCCACGTTCCAGTCCTCGCGACCCGGGGTGATCTTCACCTTGGCGGGGTCCAGGCGCATGAGCAGGACGACGGCCTTGGCCTTCTGGTTGAGCTTGTCGGGGCCCAGATCGTTCAGGCCGTCGGGGATGACGTGCACGGCCGAGCCGAGCGTGACGTCCGAGGCCTTGATGGGGGAGCCGGTGGGGTCACGCACGAGGCGCACGCCCTCGGCCCACATGGTGTGGCGCAGACGCTCCGGTCCGAAGTTGTGGGTCTCCTCGTCCGAGAAGTTGTCCGAGTCGTCCAGGTCGCGGAACACGGCGATGAACGGCAGGGGGGCCAGCAGGGCGGCACCGATCAGGGTGTTGCGCAGCAGGGGGCGACGCTTGATCTGCGACTCGTCCAGGATCTCGGAGATCATCCCGGTGGCGGCCACGCGGTCGGCCTCCGAGCGGATCTCGTGACGGTCCTCGACGGTCTCGTGGTCCGGCATCAGGGTCTTGGCCCAGTGCACCACGCCGATGCCGATGCCGAACATGGCGAGGGCGGTGCCCAGGCCGAGCAGCAGGTTCTGCAGGTAGATCTTGCTGAACGCCTCACCGTTGCCGATCTGCCCCACGCCGAAGTAGCCGATGAAGAAGAGCACCGTGCCCACGATGGAGATGAGGAACATGACCGAGACCTGACGCTCGGCGCGCTTCGCGGCCTTCGGATCCTCATCGGCCAGACGCGGACGGTGCGGAGGCAGGCCCGGGTTGTCGATCGCGTAGCGGGGCGCGTCCTCGCCGGCGTGCTCGAGGGAACCCGAGCGGTGCTCGGTCCCTTCAAAGCCTTTCTCGCCCATATGTCCTGTTTCCTTTACTCGAGTGATGAATGTCGATGACGGGTGGTCGGCGCGCCTGCGCCGACGGGATCAGGAGGACCGGCTGGTGAGCCAGACCATGAAGCCGATGATCAGCGCCAGGCCCGCGGTCCAGATGAACAGGCCCTCGGAGACGGGGCCGAGCGAGCCGAGGGCGAGGCCGCCGGGGGAGCCCTGGTTCTCGATGGTCTTGAGGTACGCGATGATGTCGCGCTTGTCCTCGGGCTTGATGTTCGAGTCGGAGAACACCGGCATGTTTTGCGGGCCGGTCTCCATGGCCTCGTAGATGTGCTTCTCCTCCACGCCCTGCAGAGAGGGGGCGTACTTGCCGCGGGTGAGCGCACCGCCGGCCGCAGCCGCGTTGTGGCACATGGCGCAGTTGATGCGGAACAGGTCGCCGCCGCGGGTGATGTCCACGTCCTCGTGGTTCACGTCCAGGTACTCGTCCTCGGGGACGGCCGGGCCGGCGCCGAGCGAGGCGACGTAGGCGGCGAGCTGCGCCGTCTGCTCGTCGTTGAACTGGTTCGGCTTGACCTGGGCCTGCGGGCCGTTCATCTGCATCGGCATGCGGCCGGTGCCCACCTGGAAGTCGACGGAGGCGGCGCCGACACCGATCAGGGACGGGCCGGAGGGACCCCCCGCAGCTCCCGTGCCGTGGCACGAGGCGCAGTTCGCGTTGAAGAGCTTCTCGCCCTCGGAGATGTCATCAGCCGAGGCGGCCGCGGTGACCTGCGTGGCCGCCTGCGCCTGGTTCACGGTGCTCGCGACGGAGTACAGTCCGCCGGTCACCAGGAGTCCCAGCAGGAGGAGCGCCAGCCCCATCAGGGGATGGCGTCGGTTCTGCGAAAGTGCCTTC
The DNA here is from genome assembly GCF_019091605.1 of Micrococcus sp. GbtcB5. NCBI lineage: Bacteria > Bacillati > Actinomycetota > Actinomycetes > Micrococcales > Micrococcaceae > Micrococcus > Micrococcus sp. GbtcB5. The sequence continues at coordinate 3,933 of NZ_JAGXJK010000041.1, read as the reverse complement.
ACGGGGGTTTCCTATCGTTCTCTTCCGGGTCGGGCCGCTCATGCTGCCGGCCCGGGCCTGAAGTCGGTGCGGTGAGTGAGGGGTCGTCTTACTTCAGGAAGTAGACGATGAAGAACAGGGCGATCCAGACGACGTCCACGAAGTGCCAGTAGTAGGACACGACGATCGCCGACGTCGCCTCGTGGTGGCCGAAGCGGCGGGCCATGTAGGCGCGGCCGATGATGAAGAGGAACGCGATCAGGCCGCCGGTCACGTGGATGGCGTGGAAGCCGGTGGTGATGTAGAACGCCGAGCCGTACGCGTTCGCCGCGACGGTCACACCCTCGGAGACGAGAACCGCGTACTCGTAGGACTGCACCGCCACAAAGATCGAGCCCATGATGAAGGTCAGGATGAACCACTCGACCATGCCCCACTTCCCGAACTGCAGGAAGCCGCCGGTGCGGCGGGGCTGAAGGCGCTCGGCGGCGAGGACGCCGAACTGGGCGGTGACGGAGGAGAGCACCAGGATCGTCGTGTTCACCGCGGCGAGCGGGACGTTGAGGATCGCGGTGTGCTCGGCCCAGAGCTCCGGAGACGTGGAGCGCAGGGTGAAGTACATGGCGAAGAGCCCACCGAAGAACATGAGCTCGCTGGCAAGCCACACCATGGTCCCGACCTGCACCATGTTCGGCCGGCTCGGGAGCCCCGTGGTGGGCTGATGGAGAGTGGGGTTAGCTGTGGTCACCCAGCCATTATGGCCCCAAACACCGCCCGGGCGGTAAATCGAACTTACCGTGTCGCAGGACAGGTCGTCAGCACCGTCGGGGGGTTTCAGTGTCAGTCGGAGGCTGGCGTCCAGGGGATGTCCAGGTTCACGGCGGGCGGCGCATGACACGACGCGGTGCCGGGTGCGGCCGGGCCGCTAGGCTCAGTGCGTGAGCACCCCCGAGAACACCGCAGCAGTCCTGGGGACCTCCTGGCCGGAGGTCTTCCGCGCCCTCACCGTCGGTGAGGACCTCAGCGACGACGTCGCCGCGTGGGCCATGGGGGAGATGATGGCCGGCGATGCCACCGAGGGGCAGGTGGGCGGATTCCTCCTCGCCCTGGCCGCCAAGGGGGTGACGGTGCCGGAGCTGCGCGGCCTGACCGAGGCGATGGTCCAGGCGGCGAACCCGGTGCACGTGCCGGGGGAGACCCTCGACGTCGTGGGCACGGGTGGCGACCGCCTGGGCACCGTGAACCTCTCCACGATGTCCTCGCTCGTGGCCGCCGGTGCGGGCGCGCGGATCGTCAAGCACGGGAACCGCGGCGCCTCGTCCACCGCCGGCGCGGCCGACGTGATCGAGGCCCTCGGCGTGGACTTGTCCATGCCGACCCGGAAGGCCGAGGAGTGCGCCGAGGCCGTGGGCATCACGTTCCTCTTCGCCCAGAACTACCACCCGTCCATGAAGTATGTGGCCCCGGTGCGCAAGCAGCTCGGCGTGCCCACCGTGTTCAACTTCCTCGGCCCCCTGAGCAATCCGGCCCAGGTCACCGCCCAGGCCCTGGGCTGCTCGAGTGAGGCCATGGTCCCGCTGCTCGCGCAGGTGCTCGCGGACCGGGGGGTGCGCGGCTTCGTCTTCCGCGGGGCGGACGGCCGGGACAAGATCACGACGTCGGGGCCGTCGACCGTCATGGAGGTCCGGGACGGTGTGCGCACCCACGAGCTCGATCCCCGGGAGCTGGGCATCGACCTGGCCCCCGTTCAGGCCCTGGCCGGGCGGGACGGTGCCTACAATGCGACCCTCGTCCGCGCTCTGCTGGCGGGGGAGAAGGGTCCGATCCGCGACGCCGTCCTCCTCAACGCGGCCGCGGGCCTGACGGCCTGGGACCGTGACGCGGACGCGCCGCTGATGGAGCGGCTGGCGGCCAACATGGCGCGGGCCGCCGAGTCGATCGACTCCGGCGCCGCGCGTGACGTCCTGGACCGCTGGGTCGCCTTCTCCAGATCCTGATGGTGCGACGACGGGCCTTCCCCGGCGAGATGGGGCCCGTCGTGGAGAGGACGCTCAGGAGTCGAAGCCGAGCGCCCATCCCTCGCCGAGGTCCTCAGACGAGTAGGTCCGGAAGGCCAGCATGGTCTCGGTGTCCTGGATCCCGTCGACCTTGGAGAGGTGGTCGGCGATCACGTCGGCGAGGTCCTCATAGCGGCGCACCTTGACCATCGCCACCAGGTCCCACGCGCCGGTCACGGAGTAGACCGACCCGACCCCCTCGAGCGCAGCGAGGGCCTCGGCGGTCTCCGGGATGCTGGATTTGTCGGTCTTGATCAAGACGATGGCGGTGACCACGGGCGGTCCTCATTTCCTCGATGCTGCGGGTCCGGTGTCCGCGATGATCCTAGCTGCGCGCCGGGCCCTCACCTCCGGGTGCGGCGCACCAGCCAGGCGGTCACTGCCCGGCGGCCCAGGAGCAGGACGCCCAGCACCCCGAGCGCCACGAGCACGAAGGACACGGGTGCGCCACCGAGGCCGAAGGCCACGCGCAGGACCATCCCGACGGCGACGGTCCCCAGCCACACGATCACACCGTGGGGCCACACGCGGGCCCAGGTCCGGTGTCCGGAGGTCAGCCCGGTCATGAGCAGGAGACCCGCGAGGAACGGCGCCGCCGTGACCAGCAGGCCCACCGGCCCGCGCTCCGTGGAGTGCTGCCCCTGGCCCAGAGCCACGAAGAGGACGGTGAGCAGGAGGTCGACGGCAAGCGCAGGCAGGGCGCCGCGCGGGGCACGGTGCTCGGCGGGTACGACACGACGGGCGGTGGGGGAGGACGTCATGCATCCAGTCTGGCCCACCGCGAAGTCGAGGCGGATCGTACGGCCGGGGGCGGCTCGGCGAACGTGCCGTACGACAAGACATTGCCTTTGTCAGAGATAGACTCTGGGCATGGTGTCCGTACATCTGGTGCTCATCCGACCGACCACCGCCACGGCTGAGGACGCGCGGCGTCTGGCAACCGCGCTGCGCGACGATCCCCGCCCGGACGCGGCTGTGACCGCGGCGATGTGGCTCGGCGACGAATCCGACCCGGTGGACGACGATGCGGCGCCGCACGACGGCGAGCTGGCCGTCGTCCTCGACGACGCGGCGGCTGCGGTGGGCCTGGCGTTGTGGGCCGTGCGGACCGGGTCCTGGGCGGTGATGCTGGATCCAGAGGGTGGCTCCGACAAGGACTCAGCGTTGTCGTATCTGACGCCAGCCGAGCTGCGGCGCGCCCGGCGGGCACCGGGCCGACTCGTGCTGCCGGCCGGAGGTCGCCCGGGCCGCGCCTCGGAGTCCGGCCGAGAGGCTGATCTGCGCTGTGCGGAGGCCACCCTGCAGCTGGTCGCCGCAGTGGAACGGCGCCGGTCCGCTGACCAGCACGCGGCGGGACGGCTGGTCGAAGCCGGCGCCAGTCAGCGAGAGGCGGCGGCGGAGCTCGGGATCAGTCAGCAGGCCGTCCATTCCCGGTTGCGGCACGGGCTCTGGCATGTGAGCCGGACGGCGGTGGCGGCTGTCCTGCCGTTGCTGGAGCGGCTCTCCACAGACCCGGGGGAGTGAACCCCGGCACGCGTTGTCGGTGCCGCCCGGCGCGGCCGCCTGGGCCAGCTCACGACGCAGCGCGTGCCACGCAGGGTGACCTTCCGCAGTTGACATGAGACACGTAACTAGGGGTCATCTCAGAATGACTGTGCAAGTCGGATTGCTTCTCTCGCACTCTAGATGAGACTTCCGTAGCGCATCGAACCCCCACGTGACGGGCCGCTACCGCTAGTCCAGCACCCACAGTACGCCGAGCACCAGCCCGACCGACTACGAACTCCTGTCGAATGTCGGTCCACCTGGCTACATTCCAGGCGCATGAGAGCGACCAATCAGCAGGCCCTGATCACCGCAGTCTTCGAGGCAGCCGAGCGCGCCACGGACAGCATCA
>NZ_JAGXJK010000409.1:0-240 GCF_019091605.1 Micrococcus sp. GbtcB5 | reverse complement strand
ACCGCCACGGCGGACTGGTCGGTGGCCAGCACGGTGACGTGCGGCCACAGCCGCGCCGCCCCGACCGTGAGCAGCCCGTTGCCGCAGCCCAGGTCCACGACGCGCCCGGGCGGGCGCGGGTCGTCGGCGAGCGAGGCGGGCAGCAGACGGGGGCCCGGGTCGGCGGCGGCACCACCGAAGGCGCCGGCGTGGGCCACCAGGGGCCGGCTCCCCCCGCCCGGGACGGCGCGGTCGGCCTCC
>NZ_JAGXJK010000408.1:0-240 GCF_019091605.1 Micrococcus sp. GbtcB5 | reverse complement strand
CCGCCTCGTCGCGTGAGGGGGCGTAGCCTGGGGCCGTGACCCTGCCCGCCCCCGCCGCTCCCCGCCCCTCCACGGCCCTGCTGTGGGTGCTGCTGGCGGCCATGGGCGCCGGGCCCCTGTTCAACTACGGCGCCTCCGCCTCCTCCACGGTCGTGATGGAGCGGCTCGACGCCACCTCGGGCCAGCTCGGCACCGTGATGACGGTCGTGTTCGCGGCGGCCGCCGTCACCTCCCTCGGCC
>NZ_JAGXJK010000407.1:0-240 GCF_019091605.1 Micrococcus sp. GbtcB5 | reverse complement strand
CCTGTACGCCCCCCTGACCGCGCTGGCGAACGCCCGCGTGGAGATCATGAGCGCGCTCGTGGGCTTCGGGCGCGTGTTCGAGGTCCTGGACCTGGAGCCGCTCATCACGGAGCCCGCGCGGCCCGCGGCCCTGCCGGGGGGGCCCCTGTCCGTGCGGCTGCGGGACGTGCGCTTCGCCTACCCCACCGCGGGGCAGGTGGCCCTGGCCTCCCTCGAGGAGGGCGCCGTGCTGGGCACGCG
>NZ_JAGXJK010000406.1:0-240 GCF_019091605.1 Micrococcus sp. GbtcB5 | reverse complement strand
CGCCGCCACCGCGACGTGCACCCGCTCGAGGCGGACCTGACCGGCGGCCAGGACGGCGAGCCGATCGGCGAGCGCATCAAGGTGCGCGGCCGCGTGCCCGACGACGACGGCCGCCCCGTGCGCCACCAGCTGGTGGAGATCTGGCAGGCCAACGCGGCCGGCCGCTACGTCCACAAGCGGGACCAGCACCCCGCGCCGCTGGACCCGAACTTCACGGGCATCGGCCGCACACTGACCGGC
>NZ_JAGXJK010000405.1:0-240 GCF_019091605.1 Micrococcus sp. GbtcB5 | reverse complement strand
CCTGAAACCGGGCCTGCGAGAGATACAACGTAGCCCGCCCCCCGGGCATTCCCAAGGGGCCTGCCGCGCTCAGGCCACGCCGGCGCGCCGGTTGCGCACCCGCATGGCCCGCTGGGCCTCGCGGTTGTCCTGCTGCTCGCGCAGCTTGTGCCGCTTGTCGTACTCGCGGTTGTCGCGCGCGACGCCGATCTCCACCTTCACGCGCCCGTTCAGGAAGTACAGGGACAGCGGCACGATGGT
>NZ_JAGXJK010000404.1:0-241 GCF_019091605.1 Micrococcus sp. GbtcB5 | reverse complement strand
GCGGTGGGAGCGCAGCAGCTCGGGCCGGCCGGGTTCGTGGGAGGGCACCTCGCCGCGGGCCAGACGCGCGATCTTGGCCGGGTCCACGTCCACGCCGAGCACCTCGAAGCCCAGCTCGGCCGTGCAGGCGGCGTGCGTGGCGCACAGATAGCCCGTGCCGATCACGGACAGCCGCGGCGGGGCCTCCTGCTCGGCGGGGGCGGCGGGCGCGGTCGTCTCGGTCACGGCGGACGCCTCGAGG
>NZ_JAGXJK010000403.1:0-241 GCF_019091605.1 Micrococcus sp. GbtcB5 | reverse complement strand
CCCCCTCCCCGCGGCCGGCTTCGTCGTCCTGGGGTTCTCCCCCGACCCGATCGGCAAGATCATCCGATTCGCCGGGCAGGTGGGCCTGACGTTCCCCCTGCTCTCGGATGAGGTCCACGCGGTGGCCGAGGCCTACGGCGCCTGGGGCGCGAAGAAGTACTACGGGCGGACCTTCGAGGGTCTGTTCCTCTCCACGATCGGCGTCAGCCCGGACGGGAAGGGCACCCACGCGCAGTACAAC
>NZ_JAGXJK010000402.1:0-241 GCF_019091605.1 Micrococcus sp. GbtcB5 | reverse complement strand
GCCAGAAGCTTGTGCTTTCTTTGCTTCTGATTGTGCGTTTGCTTGTTTTACTGCTTGTGCATTTGTTTCAGTCGCAAACTCTGTACCGTAACTAGCATTTGTACTTTGAATGCTAGCACCCGAAGTTGCTTTGTTATAACCTTGTTGTTTTTTACTCATCTTTCTCACCTCCACAACCAATAATGTAACCAATTCCTTTAGAAGCTATCCGTAATTTTCTTTTGAAAAAATTCCGCATATA
>NZ_JAGXJK010000401.1:0-241 GCF_019091605.1 Micrococcus sp. GbtcB5 | reverse complement strand
GGTGGTCTCCGTGCTCTCCTCGGTGGTGTTCCTGATCGCGATCGCGATCATCTACGCGGCGACCCGCACCCTGAACATGGCGGACCTGGCCGTCAAGCTGGGCCAGCTGCCCACCGACGTGCAGATGGTCCTGCACGTGCTGCTCCTGGTGGGCTACGGCATCAAGGCGGCCGTGTTCCCGCTGTCCTTCTGCCTGCCGGACTCGTACCCCACCGCGCCCGCCCCGGTGACCGCGGTGTTC
>NZ_JAGXJK010000400.1:0-241 GCF_019091605.1 Micrococcus sp. GbtcB5 | reverse complement strand
CGGCCAGGCGGCCGGCCCCCTCCTGCGCGGACGCGGCGCCCCCGGCGATGCGCTGGGCGCCGTCGTCGGCCTGGGCGGCGCCGTCCGCGAGGTCACCGGCACCCGTGGCGAGCTGGCCCGCGCCCACGGCCAGCTTGCCCGAGCCGTCGTGGGCCTGGACGATCCCGTCCTCCAGCCGGCTCGCGCCGTCCGCCGCGGAGGCCGTGCCGTCGGCCAGCTGCGCGGCACCGTCGGCGGCGTC
>NZ_JAGXJK010000040.1:0-11165 GCF_019091605.1 Micrococcus sp. GbtcB5 | reverse complement strand
GGGGGGGGCAGCAGGCGGGCCGCTCACGCGGCCGCCTCCGGCGGGCCCTGTCGGGCCCTCGCCCCGCTGGCGCGGGGCCGGCTCGCTCCGCTCGCCTGGCGCGCTCCGCGCGCCGGTTGGGTGCCCCGCGCGTTGGGTGCCCATCGGTAGGTGGGGCACGGCGGGCGCTGACGCGCCGCCGGGAGGGTTGCCGAACGGTGGGCCGAGGACGGGAGGGGGTCAGCTGGGCGCACCACGGGCCGCTGTGCGCCCGCCTGCGCCCCGTTCCCACCCCTGCACCCCCACAAGCCCACCCGCACCCCGAACGGCCCTCAGACGCCCACACACCGGGCCAGGGGGCCGGGGACCGGGCGGGCCGGGGCCGGCGGGGCGGCGGAGGGGCCGGGCGGGCCGAGCGGGCGGCGCAGCCCCCACCCCCGCCCATGCCATAACACCGCCAGCACACCACCACACCCTCACCACAAGCAACACCACACAACCGATTGCGTCCACACCACAAAGCGTGTATGGTTTGACTCAGCGGGAGGCAACCGGCCCCCTGCACCCCTAGCCTTGGAGGCTCTCATGCTCACGTTCAACGCCCGCCAGCTGCTCCGCGGTCTCGATGTCGCTTCCTACCCCGCCCGCCTCGCCGACGAGCCGGTCGGGGCTCGCCTGACCACGGTCCCTCTGGAGGTGACCGACCAGGGCCTGATCGCCTACAGCACGGACCGCTACCAGCTCGCCCGCACGCTGACCGAGTACGCCCTGGAGGCGCCCGCGCACGGCGCGGGCCTGCCGCCGGTGCGCCTGCACCGCTCGGGCCTGAAGGTTCTGCTCCCGGTGCTCCGCGCCGCGAAGAAGGACGGCACGGTGGAGCTGACGGCCGACGAGGACACCGTCACGTTCACCGTCCACGCGGCGAACGGGCAGGTGCAGACGGTGCCGCTGAAGAACTACGCGGACGCGGACGAGTATCCGAAGATCGCTTCCCTGTTCCGCCTGCACACCCAGCCGCGGGGCGCGCTCGAGGAGGGCACGTTCACGGTCAATCCGAAGTACGTCAAGGCGCTGGCCGACGTGACGGCGCGGTACACCAGCGACGGTGAGGTGCTCACGTTCGACCCGGACACCAACCACTCGGGCAAGCCCGTCGCGTGGGTCCACGGCCAGTGGGCGCACGGCATTCTGATGCCGATCCGTCGGGATCAGCTCCCCACGATCGACGCCGAGTACGAGGGCGTGGGACGTCTGTTCCGCGCCGTGCCGCTGATGCAGTCCCCGGAGTCCGCCAGCGTGCGGGAGGGCTCCGCCGTGGAGCGGGCCAGCACCCGCGGGACCGCCGAGGCTCCGGCCACGGCCTGATTCCCTCTCCCTATCGGCGGGGTCGTCGCACTGCGGCGGCCCCGCCGCTGACCGCCCGGGCCGCGAGCGCCCACACCCCCGGTGGCCCCGCCCGCACGATGCGGGCGGGGCCGTCCGCCCGCGGCGGCTGCCGCTGTCTCCGCGGCACCGCGAGCTCGCAGCGCGGCGCCGGCAGCTGGCTGCCCCTCCACGACACGTCCCCCGCCGGTCGCCGGCCCAGACATCGCCCCCACGGCGGGGCCCTGTCGTGCCGCCGTCTCCGCGCCCTCCCCCCTTGCTGAGCTTCCAGCCGTCGGCGGCCCCACGCGCTCTCGGCTGCTGGCCGTGAGGGCCCCGCTGCGGACCGTGTCGGGGAGATGGCCCGGGCCCGCGGCTCCAGCTGCCGCGGCGGCCGGCAGCTCGAGCTGGCGCGGCCGGCAGCGTCCTTCCGCGACACGTCCCCGCCCGGCCCGCCACCCCGAGCACGCCCGCCGCGGCCGCGCACCGGCCACACCCCGTGCCACCAGCCCCCACGCATCGCTTCCAGACCCCGCGGCGTGCCGGGGACATGCCCCGGATGCCCAGCTCCAGCAGCCGCGGCGGCCGGCAGCTCGAGCTCGCGGAGCCGGCAGCGGCCCTCCGCGACACGTCCCCGCCCTCCACACTCGCTCGCCACTGATGGCCGTGGGCACTGGGTCGCTCTCCCAGGTGCCAGTGGTGGTGTTCAGTAGACGCTAACCAACTGCCCTTCTTTGGCCTACTCTTCCCGGATTCGTTCGGGTTCTCAGAGGTGCATTCACTAAACACCTTCTGATTTGCTTTTCTGTCCCTCCTTTGCTATACTTGAAAGGCTGGGGAACTCCCGGTGCGCCCCGCGGAACTCGCCGCGCGGGTGCCTCGCATAGAGAGGAAACGAAGCATGACCCATGGCAGAGTACGAGGCCGCTGCAGCGGCCTGACACGTGCACATCACAACCGCTACGAGACAGGGAGAGGCTCCTGTGAGAGTCCGTTAGGCACGCACCGTCCGTCCATCTTGAGTAGGTGGATCAGACGCATCAAGATAAACCCAATACTCATATTCATTTTCATTCTTGCCGACCGCATGGTCGAAGTCACCGACACTGTCGAAGCTGCCGAGAAGGTTGCCGAGTGGCTTCATGCAGTCCCCTGGGAGGCGGTAGCTTCCTTCGCGTCCGATCTCGTACCCCACATCGTGGAACTACTGATTTGGATATTTCTACTCCTTTGATTAGGAGAAAATGCAAAGTTGAGCCCCTCTGGAGGATCTTCCTTCAGGGGGGCTCTTGCATGCCCGCCCGCCATGGCGACCCTGGATCGCCAGGATCCCGAGTACCTCTACGTGGCCCTGGTGGATGCGACCGGGCCGCGGCGGATGGAGGGCGTGGACTTCCACACGGGCACGTTCCCGGACGGGCTGAGCTGGAAGGCCACGGTGGAGGCGGAGGCGGTGCTCAACGCCGCCGTGGCCATGGGTCCGCGTGAGGCCGCCGCCGGTGCGCTGGCCGTGCTGGCCTACGTGTCCTGGCTCCGGGGCCAGGGGACCCAGGCCGACGAGCGCCTGGCGCTCGCCAAGGCGTGCGTCCCGTGCCACGCACACGTGCGCGCCGTGTCCGCCATGATCCGCGCCACCTCGGTGGCCGTGGTCGCCGCCGACCTCGACCTGTCCGGGAAGCCCGTTAAGGGCTGACCGAACCGGCCCGGGGGCCGCTCACCGGCGCCCCCCCTGTCGCGGACTCGACCGCGCAGCCGGTAGCTCCAGGTGCAGCTGCCGGCTGCGGATCTCCGCGACACGTCCCCGCCCTGCCCGCGCTCGCGGGTTTGTCACCACCCCATCGTGAGTGTATGGTTTGACACAGCGGGAGGCATTCGGCCACCTGCACCCCTACCGGAGGAGGCAGCTCATGGAGCAGCAGACCACCACCCCCACCTACGCCGACGGCTACAAGGCCGGGTACCAGGACGCCAAGGCCTTCTACACCCGCCGCGACAACCACGCGCGCACCGTGGCGCGCCACTGGCGCGCCGTCGCCGACCACCCCAAGGGCGCCCGCTCCATCGAGGTGCTGACCATGCTCTTCCCCGATCTGGTCCGCACCCTGGACGCCATGGCCGCTCACGAGCTGGATCACCCCCAGCCCTGAGCCGCCACCTCCCCCGACGGGCGCGGACCGCACGGTCCGCGCCCGTCGGCGTCCCTGGCCCGCTCTCGCGGATCGGGGGGGCTGAGATCCTGGCGCACGCCGGCGGGGCGACGTCGCCCGCCCTCGGCGGCACGCGGCCCCCGGGCCCTCAGCCGAAGACGCCGCCGAAGGCCATGGCGGTGGCAGTCTCCACCACCCCCGTGACGGCGGACCCCAGGGCCGCGCTCCCTACGTTGGCGGCGAGACGACGCAGGCGACCGGCTCCCTCAGCCACAGGGCCGACGGCGGGCTGGTCTTCCTGGAGCGCCTGCTGGAGTTCGTCGATGGCCTCGGTCAGCTCCTCCTCCCCCTCCTTCTCCGCCATCACACGCAGGTCTGCAAGCGCGCGAGAGAGGTCTTCGACCGTGCTCTGAGCATGGGCGCCCTCGCCAACAGCCACAGGGCCAGACGGCGCGTGGAGATAGGTGATGTACTGCACGCCCACGCGATCGCTCAGCGCGGCATCGACCGCGGCGCGGCTGGGCAGCTCGCCGAGGGGGGTGTCGGCGGTGAGGTCGGCGACGAGCTCGACCAGGCTGGTGCGGATGCGGTCCACGATGCCGCGGAGGGTCGGACCGGGCACCGCGTACATCAGGCTGGTGATCTGCTGATGCGGCGGCAGGATGGCGTTGAACATCATCTGCGCTGCACTGAGCGGGCCGGTCCCGTAGTGGAACGCCTCCCGAGTCGCCATCTCCTCGATCTCCGCCAGAGGCCCCTTGAGGGTCAGCAGTTCGGGGAGCACCTCCCGGACGTCGTCGGGGAAGTCGTACCACGAGACGGGTTTCCTGCTCACGACGGTGTTGCCGCTGATGGAGGACATGAGCATGCCGGCATGGATGCTCCGGTAGGCAGGCGCGTCGACGTCGTCCGGGTAGCCGTTGAGCTCGAACCTCGCCCACTCCCGCAGGCTCTGCGAGCCGGTCTGCGCGCCGAGCATCAGGCACTTGCGCAACAGGCCGGGCAACGGTTCCGCCTCGTCGATGACGCGCTCGCGGAGGTCAGTGAGCAGTGAGCTGGTCATGGTGTCCTTCGCCGGATCCGGTGGGATGCTGATCGTATCCATCCCCCGGCTGAACAGGCCTCGCTCTCCCCCGCCCCGCGCGGCTCCGCGCCCGCCCCGCAGCCGTGCCGGGGACATGCCCCGGACCTCCAGCTTCCGCAGCCGAGGCAGCCCGGCCGGCCGGGCTGAAGCAGCCGGCCGCCCATCTCCACGACACGTCCCCGGCCGACCCGCGCTCGCGGACGCGTTCGCTCCGGGCCGGCCGGGCCGGGCCGCCCGCACGCCGGCGTCGCCGTCGAGTGGACGGGTCCGCCCACGCTGCGACCATGGGTGGCCCTGGCGGTGCTGCCCCCGTGTGCGCGTCCCCCCGGCTCCGCAGGTGTCTTGCTGGCCCGGGGCTGGAGCGTTGGCGCATGAGACGACGGCGGCCCCCCTCCAGTGAGGGGGGCCGCCGTGGCGGGGAGGTCAGCAGAGGTTTGCCTGGCAGTCGGGGCAGATCTGGGAGATGGTCCGCTCCCGCTCCACCTTGGTGCGGTGGGGCAGGACCTCGTGGACGGGCTGGCCGGCGTCCAGGGCGTCCGCCTCGTCCTGGGTGATGGAGACGTAGTCGGCCTTGCCGCAGAGGGGGCAGAGGCAGTCGATGTCGGCGCTGTCCGGGCCGTAGACGTTGTAGATGCGGTGGGCGATGCGTCCCATGGGGCGCTCCTTCGACGAGGGGTGCAGGCCCCCTGATGGGGCCCGCTACGTGTCTAACCATACACGCTTCCCGCCTATCGCACAAGCGTCTTTCGCGGTCGGTGCAGCAGCAGCTCATGCTGCATCTCCGCGACACGTCCCCGTCCGATCCGCGGGCCCAAGCTGCGGCCGCGAGCTCATCCGCACGCGATCGCCGCGGCCGGTCATGCCGGCTCGGCCGCGGCCTCCTTGGCTGCGGAGCTGCCCGCGATGAGCTGCGCGATGAGCTCGGCGCTACCGGGGGAGCTGGCGGCCGGCGCCTGCGGCTGCTCCAGCAGCTGCTCGACCCAGTCCGGCGTCTGGTCATGACGCTGGGCGAGCACGTAGGGCCCGCGGAGCAGGGCGGGCAGGTTGTAGGCCCACACGACGGGGTCCTGGGCGTAGGTGGCGCGCCGGCGCTCGCCGCGGCCGAGGTCGTCGACGGTGGGGGTGGGCAGCTCGAGGTCGAGGTGCCCCTCGGGGTCATGGATCTGGACGTCCTCCCCGTCAACGTGCACGTATCCGACGTGCCGCTGGAGGCCGGAGGGGCCGTCCAGGTGGTGGATGGTGATGGTGAACATCAGATCTCCTTATGTTGATCTTGTATCAGTTTATCAGCGCTCGTAGAGATTCGACAGGCTCAGGATCCGGCCCTTGCTCTGCATCAGGCGTGCCCGCCGGCGCACCTCGTGGAAGCGGCCTTCCTCGATCGTGCCGCGCAGGCCCAGGCCGTCTTCGGAGTCCAGGAAGCGGGCTAGGATGGCCTTCTCCTCCCGAGTGGTCGCGCGGGCCTGCGGGTGCTGTGAGCGCGCGGCGACGAACATCGAGGCGTTCACGCCGCCGACGCCGTCGGTGAAGGCGAATCCGTTGTCGATCGCCGAGAGGCCGCGGCGATCCATCAGGACGTTGCCGCGGTGGCGGTCGACCTGCCCGATCAGGCAGTCGAAGAAGGCCAGATCGCTGGCCTGGTCGGAGTGGTGCTCTGCCATGTGCACCACGTTCGCCCCTGCCCGCATCGGCCCCCCGGGGACTCCATAGGAGATGGAGCCCCACTGGCCCTCGTACTTGACCAGGGCCACCGGAGGCACCAGAGCCGCGTACTTCGGGCCCAGCGCCTGGGCGAACTGCGAGGCCGCGGCCTCATGGGTGGGCTGGTGCCGGCCGTCGTGGCCATAGGCCTCGGCGGTGTCCATGTCCAGCTCGTCGTAGGGCTTGAAGTAGCCGCACGCGCCGTCGTCCCACACCAGACGCTTGATGTCGTTGACGCCCTTGCCCGCGACCGGCGCACCCTCACGCGCCGAGTCCATCCGCATCAGCTGCCGCTCTTCGGCGGTGCGCCCCTGCCGCTCCACCAGCAACGCCACGCGCGCGGCCTCTTCCTCGCCGCACTGCTCCTCCCACTCCGACCACTCGGGTCCGCGAGCGCCCGTCGAGGCTGAGCCGGGAGCCGGGGTCGGGGTGCGGTGGTCGCGGCCGGCGCCTGCGCCTGCGCCGCCGACGGCTCCGCCGCCACCGGCCACTCCGGCGCCGCCAGCGCCCCCACCGCCGCCGACGCCTCCTGCTCCGCCGGCGGCTGCGGCGGCCGGCGCTCCCCCGCGGGCCGGGGCGCGGCGGGCTGGGGCCTTGGGGTCGTTGCGCAGCTCGGTCTTGGCGGCCTCCCATCCCTTCTTGGCCGGGCCCGCGGCGCGGGCGAAGACGCTTTCCGGAGCGCCGGCCTGACCGGCCCACTCCTTGATCTCGTTGATGGGCTTGCGCTGCCTCTTCAGCTCGGCCAGCTCGTCAGCCTTGCCCTCGGCCTTGGCCCATCGGGCGATCTGCTGTCCGATCGCCCGGTTCTCCCGTCGACGCTTCAGCGCGGCCTCCCGTGCCGTTGCGTTCGGGGGGCATCGACGTCCGTGGGGACACCCCGCCTCGCCCTGAGCCCTGCACATGCCAACCTCCTGGTCCGTTCCATCCGCCCTGCACGGGCGCCTTCACTGACCACAAGGCCGGGCTCTCCGCGGCATGTCCCTAGCTGCTGACGAGTCCGTCAGGTCAGTCGTCCAGGCCGCGGGCCCGGCGTCTGGCGGCCCGATAGGCGGCGATCATGACGATGGCCACGAGCACGGCGCCGGCCCCCAGGACGAGGGGGAGGCTGACGCCGACGCCGGTGTCTGCGAGCTCGAAGGAGGCCTGGTCTGCGGGGACGAGCAGGCCGATCTCCAGCAGGCTCTGGCGCACGGAGTTCATGGCGCTGGCGGCCCAGGCGGTGAAGGCGCCGGTGCCCAGGAAGAACATGCCGGCCAGGGTGATCCAGATGATGTCGGTGCCGTCGCTGGTGCCGTTGGTGTTCGCGCTCATCTCAGTTCTCCTCGTGTTCGACGTGGCGGGTGGGCAGCATCTCGGTGGCGGCCACGGAGATGCCGCCGGCCTCCCCGGTGTCGCGCTCGATGTACTCCAGGTAGATCCCGGTCTCGTCCTCCTGGGGGTCCTCGGCGAGCACCGCCCAGGTCTCGGCGTCGGGGTCGATCTGGATCAGGTCGCCGGCCTGCAACTCCTCGGCCGGGGACTCGACGGGCTCGCCGTAGCCCTCGAAGAGGTCCTGCTCGTCGTCGGGGACGTAGGGCACGTGCTTGCGCTCGGCGATCACGGGGCGGCTGGGGTCGGCCAGCACAGCCGGAGAGGGGCGCCCGGTCGGGCGTTCCTCGACCGCGGCAGTGGCGGGAGCAGTGTTCAGGGACTGCAAGGCCGCGAGCGCGGCGGCCGGGACGGCCGCGTTGGCGGCGGGCGCGGTGGCCGGCTGCACCTGGGGCTGGTCGGGGGCCTCGTAGACGCGGGCGTCCATGTAGTCGGCGTAGCTGGTGGGGTTCTCGTTGCCGTCCAGGTCCATCGTGACCGGCTCGAGGATCTCCACCAGCATCTTCTTGTGCACGACTTCGCGGGGGCGCACCGCGGCGACGCGCTGGGGGTCGTAGTCGTCGGATCCCGGGTCGGGGTTGGGGGCGTAGATGGTCTGGATCATGACGGGCACGCCGGCGGAGTTCAGGGCCATGCCGCGGCCCTTGATGTGCCGGGGGATGGTGGTGCCGACCACGTAGGAGTCCCACATCATCTTGGCGCCGTCGGGGCTGAGGCGGGACATGGCCACGCGCATGCCGAGGTTGTCGCGGAACTCACCGGAGATGAAGCGGGTGTCCGCGCGCTGGAGGCCGATGAGCATGTGGATCTTCGCCGAGCGGCCCAGGCGGCCGATGTTGCCCAGGCGCTTGAGCACCGCGGACTTGGAGGATCCGCCCTTGGGCTTGACCTCGGCCCACCAGTCGTCGGCGGCCTCGAGCAGCGTGGTGGCCTCGTCGACGATCAGGGCCACGGGCTCGAAGTCGGCGGAGGTCGCCTTGCCGGCCTCGATCAGCGCGTAGCGCTCGTTCATCAGGTCGTGGGCGTCCTCGATCAGCTTCACCTGGTGCTCGATGCGCGAGGCCAGCCGCTCCACGTTCGGCCAGTCCCGCAGGCCGATGAACTCGATCCGCTTGCCGTCGATCACCCAGACCTTCCAGCCGGCCTGGGTCAGGCGCTGGACGACGTTCTGCTCCACGACGGTCTTGCCCGAGCCGGTGGTGCCGACCACCACCATGTGGGGTTGCTTGCGGGGGTGCCAGGAGAGCTGCTCGCCGTCCTCGTCCACACCCAGGGGGATCTGGAAATCTCGGTAGTCGGCGTGGGTGCGCACCAGCGGGGAATGCTCCGGCGGGGGCAGGACCAGGGAGGGCATCGGCTCGCGGGCGGAGAACACGACGGTGTCCTCCACGAGGTTCCACTCCGGGACCCAGTCTCCGGGCACGCGGGTGGCCAGGACTCGCTCCACGCGCAGCCGCTTGGAGGCCATGGCCATGTTGCTGCCCTGCTCGTGGGCGACCTCGATGCGGGTCGCGTCGCCGTCGTCGTTGAGCTCGACCTTCACGCGGGCGGACTCGCCCAGCAGGTCCCGCACCACCCGGGAGGCGCGTTCCACGGTCGGGTCGGTCTTCTCCACCTGCTCGGCCCCCACGGCACCGAGCACCACGCGTCGCTTGCGCGGCAGGTGGGCCTCCACCTTGTACTTGGCCCCGAGGCTGACCGAGGTGACCTCGGCCAGGGACTTCAGCCACTCCGGGTCCGGCACCACCCTCGCGTGGTAGGTCAGCTGCACCTGCTGGGGCAGGCCGATGAACCCCCCACGCCAGCGGGAGAGCTTCACCGCGGCCCGGGACGGCCGCGGGCGGATCATCATCACCGGGCAGATCTGCTCGGTGAAGTGGTCGGCGATCTCCGCCCGCTGCCTCGCCCGCTCGGCCACCACCAGGGATGCCGTCGAGACGCCGGCACCACCGCCGGCGACCGTGTAGGCCAGGGCCGGGTCCGTGGCGGCGAACATGCCGGCGGCCAGCGCGCCGGCGGCGACCAGTCCCGATCCGATCCCGAGGAACTTCGCCGGCTGCGGCTGAGGGGCCAGCACCCTGAGCCCCTCGTCGACCTCCTGATGCGCGCCGGCCTGCGCCGTGCCCACACCCATCTGCGGCTCCATGTCCACGCTCATCTGCGGCCTCACCCTCTGGCCCCGAGGACGGGGCCGACGACTCTCGTTCACTGCCCATAAGGCCCGCCCGCGCCGCCGATGTCCCTCCCCCCGCCTCGCCGACGCACCCCCCCTCTGATCGCCTCCCGGTACCCCCTGCCGTAAAAACGCAATCATGTGGAAGGCAGATCACCCCGGTACCCCCTTCCATGGACTTGACTCGTCGGGTAGCCTCCTCAGCGAGACGGAGTCGAGAGGAGGAGGCTAACCCGAGCGAATCAGCCCATTCCAGAGGGCAAAATCTCGCTTTTCTTTCTTCCCCGTCCTTCAGGATTTCCCGATGGGTGGAGGCGCTCGACTCCCGCTCTTCCCGCGGGCTTCCCGCTCGCGTTATGGCACCTGAACGGCACTCCTGCGGTGCCGTCTCCGGCTGTCGAGATGCAGCGAAGATGTCGAGATGCAGCGAAGATTTCAGAAACGCGCCAATTTGATTCATACGCCGATCAGGCCCTGAAGGGTTGACACCGGCTCCTCCTGCCCATCGCCTGACCAGCGCACGGGATCACGGTCGCTACGCTCGATCCATGCCCGTCCGTCTGCGCCCTGCCGTCCTCGACGACGCCGAGGCCCTCGCCGCCCTGGCACGGAGCCAACGCGAGCACCTTGCCCCGTGGGAGCCAGAACGCCCCGCCCGATGGTTCACCGAGGCCGGCCAGCGCGAGGCCCTTGAACAGGCGGAGCACGACCGTGCAGCGGACCGCTCCTACGCGTTCCTCATCACCGACGCGGCGGGCTCGATCTTCGGCCGTCTCACCCTGGCCAGCGTGGTCCGCGGGGCCGGGCAGTTCTGCTCGATCGGCTACTGGGTCGCGCTTGAGGCGACGGGCCGCGGCGTGGCGGCCGCCGCGGTCGGGCAGGCCCTGCAGATCGCCTTCGGCGAGCTCGGACTGCACCGCGTGCAGGCCGAGATCCTCCCCCATAACCACGCCTCCCGCCGCGTGCTGGAACACCACGGGTTCCAGCGGTACGGCCTGGCCCCGCAGTACCTGCGGATCGCCGGCCGCTGGCAGGACCACGAGCTCTGGCAGCTCCTCGCGCCGGCGGAGGGGCAGCAGTGACCCCTGACGACGCCGCCCGGGAAGGACTTCTCACCAACCGGGCCGCCTATGGCGCCCGCGCGGCCGAGTACACCAAGCAGCTCGGCACCATGGACGCCGTGGCCGAGGACGACAGGCTCCTGGTCGAAGCCTGGGCCGACCGGGTGGATGGGGTTCTGGCCGACGTCGGCTGTGGGCCGGCCCACTGGACCGCGCACCTGGCCTCGCTGGACCATGAGGTGACGGGCATCGAGCCGGTCGAAGAGTTCGTCACCCACGCACACCGAACC